>DAOLFI010000230.1:0-5871 GCA_035326385.1 Niabella sp. | reverse complement strand
GGCAACGAGGCCCCAGGCTCCAAGCGTTTTTTTAAGGCTGGCATCATGCTCTTCTGTTTCTGCTAATAAAAGATTGAGAGGTTTTCTTACAAATAATCCCATAAGTGATTTCTTTGAAGTGGTATATAATTTTTTGTAACTTGTTTTGAAAGAGGAAAAATAAGGAATAATTGTAAATGAGTTAACAAAACTTTTTGTAATTCGACAGATTATTTGCTACTTTACCGAACTCATAGCGCTAAATATATAGTTTTGAGCCTCCTATAATATATATATGATAAAGAAAATATCTGGCCTTATTGCACTTGTTACATTTACTGTTGTAGCTATTCTGCATCTTATCAGCTTTTATATAACGCCCGTTTCTGATGCTGTTTTATCAGTTTCCAGGTGGATCCTAATGATTGTTTTATTTGTTTTTGCATTTTATAAAAAATCTTTAACTACCTGGATCCTGGTCAGTATATTGCTGGGTACAGTTGTAGGGCACGATTATCCGGGCGTGGCTTTGTCGCTCAGACCACTGAGCCAGGGGTTTATCAAGCTGGTGAAAACTATTGTTGGCCCCATACTTTTTGCAACACTTGTATATGGTATTGCCGGCCACTCAGACCTGAAGCAGGTGGGGCGCATGGCCTGGAAATCACTTTTATATTTTTATACCGCTACTACCATCGCGTTATTTATAGGACTTGCGGCTATCAATATTTCTAAAGCCGGAGTAGGAGTAGATGCTTCTAAAGTGCCGCACCACGAACTGCCCCAGGGATCAACTGTAAAAGAAGCTGATGTGCTGGCCCTCAAAGATATTCCTGAAAATAACCACTGGATATATAAAACAACCGCTTTTTTCAGGGATATTTTCCCTGAGAATATTATTAAATCAATTTATGAAAACCAGGTGCTGCAAATAGTGGTTTTTGCTGTAATATTCGGTATTGGCCTGGCAAAGCTCCCCGAAAACAAGAAAAAGCCCATTGTGGATTTCATGGAAAGCCTTGCAGAAACCATGTTTAAGTACACTCATATTATTATGTATTTTGCGCCTATTGGTGTGGGGGCGGCAATGGCTTATACTGTAGGTCACATGGGTATTGATATTTTAAAATACCTTTTCCTGCTCCTGATAACTTTATATGCCGCTTTAATTGCTTTTATACTGATTGTGCTGCTGCCGGTAGCGTTATATCTTAAAATTCCTATAAGAAAGTTTGTACAGGCTATTAAAGAGCCGGTATCCATTGCGTTTGCTACTACCAGCTCCGATGCTGCATTGCCCGTAGTGATGCAAAATATGGAGCAGTTTGGCGTTCCCCGTAAAATAGTATCTTTTGTAGTGCCCACAGGATATAGTTTTAATTTGGATGGCACTACACTTTATTTGTCGTTGGCCTCCATTTTTGTGGCCCAGGCTGCCGGTATGGATCTGAGTTTTGGCCAGCAGGTGCTGATAGCGCTCACTTTAATGATAACCAGTAAGGGTGTGGCAGCCATTCCCCGCGCCTCCTTAATTATATTAATAGCCACAGCCGAACAGTTTGGTTTACCCTTATTTATCATAGCTGCCATTCTGGGTATTGATGAGCTGATGGATATGGGCCGTACCTCTGTAAATGTTATAGGTAACTGCCTGGCTTCGGTTGTAATAGCCAAATGGGAAGGTGAGTTTGATGATGCTAAAGCGATGGCTTTTCAGCAGGAATAAAATATTTCCGGTATATCAAACTTTTTTTCAGCATTTTTGTTTATTGGCTTAGCATTAAGCAGCTCTGATTCAAAAAAGATTAGAGCGTTATTATTAAGTATGTAAAGACAGAAAAAGACGATAAATTATTATCATGATTGAATTATTAAGCACGGGATTTCAGTGGACAGATTTGTTACAGCCTCAATGGTATATTGAAAACGGGGGGTTGTGGTTGCTATTATTTGTCGTTTTTGCTGAAACAGGGCTGTTTGCAGGTTTCTTTCTTCCGGGAGATACTTTACTTTTTATAGCAGGTATTTACGCCCATAAAATAGGGGAAGGGATTAGTGCCGAACCCGGGCTTTCTTACCAGTTTATGAAATTAATTGGTTTGGGGCATATTCAAAATGAATGGTTAGACCTGTTTGTTTTGCTGGCCCTGATCTCTACCTGTGGTATATTAGGTAATATGGTGGGGTACTGGACAGGGCGCAAAGTAGGGCCGGCAATGTATCATTGGAAGGAGAATTTCTTCTTTAAAAGAAGGTACCTGGAGCAGGCTCATGACTTTTATGAAAAGAATGGTGGTATGGCTATAATTGTGGCCAGGTTCCTGCCATTTATCCGCACTTTTGCTCCTATTATTGCAGGTATTGTGCAGATGAACAGGGCTAAATTCATGTTCTACAATATTGTGGGTAGTTTAGCCTGGGTATTCAGTATGATCTTTGCAGGCCATTTTTTACAGAAGTGGCTAATGACCGGCTTTGGTTTTGATTTGAAACAGCACCTGGAAATAATTGTATTAGGAATTGTTATTGTAACAACTTTGCCTGTTATTATGAAGATTGTAAAAGGAGGGAAGAAGAGCAAGGCAGCACTTATTAAAAAAGCGCAGGAAGAGAGAAGAGAAAATATTATTGAAGAACAACAGAAGGATTAGGGCCAGCCTTTTTTCAATAAATCTGTGAATTTTACTCTGTATGGCGGTAGGCCGTGGTATACCTGCGCCATTTCTCAATCACTTCGCTGATATCAGCAGCCAGCTCCGATTCAAAGAAAACATGCTCGCCTGTTGCCGGGTGTGTAAATCCTAATGTTTTGGCATGTAAAGCCTGCCTGGGACAGATAGTAAAACAATTATCAGTAAACTGTTTATACCGGGCATATACCGTACCTTTTACAATTCTGTCTCCGCCATAAAAATCATCATTAAAAAGCGGGTGGCCTATATGTTTCATGTGCACCCGTATTTGGTGGGTGCGGCCTGTTTCCAGCATACATTGCACCAGGGTAACATATCCAAAACGTTCCAGAACTTTATAATGCGTAATAGCTTCCTTCCCATGATCACCTTCGGGGTAGGCTTCAAACAGTTTCCTGAAGCGCAGGTTACGGCCTACATGGGCAATAATAGTTCCTTCATCCTGTTCCACATCTCCCCAAACCAGCGCTATGTATTTCCGGTCTACGGTATGGTCAAAAAACTGCTTTGCAAGATGGCGCATTGCCAGTTCCGTTTTAGCCAGGACCAGCAAACCGCTTGTGTTTTTATCAATGCGGTGCACCATTCCAAAACGGGGAAGCGTTGTAGCGTCAATAGCTGCGTTTTGTTGCTGGAGGTATCCTGCTATCCCGTTCAGTAAAGTGCCTGAATAATTGCCGCTGCCAGGGTGCACTACCATGCCGGCGGCTTTGTTGACAATGATGATATGATCATCTTCATAAAAAATATTCAGCGGTAAGTTTTCGGGAATAACATCGTTCTCATCAGGTGCGGTATCGGTATACACCACAATTTCCTGGTTGGCTTTTACCTTAAAGTTGGGTTTTACTTCGTTCCCGTTTACCAGCACCATTTTATTGTGAATCGCCTGCTGTATTTTATTACGTGTAGCGCCCTCAATCCGGTTCATTAAAAACTTATCAATGCGGTAAGGCTCCTGGCCCGCATCTGTTTTAAAAACAAATTTCTGGTACAGTTCATCATTAGCATCCTGCTGCTCTGTCAGTATATCTTCCTGGCTCATTGTGCGCAAAGGTAAACCCTTATGTGGTTTTGAACAGATTCTGTTTATTTTTGTTGAGGTATTATTTCAGGTTAACAGGTTGAAGGGGTGGCGAGGTTAAAGTACATTCCCGAAAACTTTCAAATTTTTAAAACATTTAGTGAAACAAAAAATATACTTCCGGGATCTGGGAAACATGCGCTATAAAGACGCCTGGGATTACCAGGAAAATATATTGCAGGAAAATGTGGCTATTAAAACAAAGTTGCGGGAACTGGAAACCGGCGTAATTGCACCAGCAGCCAGTGACCAGCAGCCAGTAACCGGTAACCAGCAACCAGCAACCAGTAACTACTTATTATTTGTAGAGCATCCGCCGGTTTTTACCTTGGGTAAAAGCGGCGATATGAATAATGTGCTCATGAGCGAAGCGCATCTGGCTAAACTTGGAATTGATTTTTTTAAAATAAACAGGGGTGGGGATATTACTTTTCATGGTCCGGGGCAGTTGGTAGGATATCCCATTTTTGATCTTGAGAAGTTCTATACCGATATAGGAAAGTACCTGCGCAATATTGAAGAGGTAATGATCCTTACTCTGGCTGAATATGGCTTACAGGGAGACCGCTCTCCCGGTGAAACCGGTGTTTGGCTGGATCCTTACAAAACGGGTTATGAAAGAAAAATCTGCGCTATTGGCGTACGTACCAGCCGCTGGATAACCATGCACGGTTTTGCACTGAATGTGAATACCGACCTCAATTATTTCAACATGATCATTCCCTGTGGTATACAGGGTAAGCAGGTTACTTCTTTGCAGAAGGAGCTGGGAAAAGCAGTAGATATGAACGAGGTAAAAGAAAAAGTGAAACGGAACTTTGAAAAAGTATTTGAGGTGGAGATATCAGACGATGGACAATAGTGTTTAGACGCTAGACAATGTTCCATGGACTATGAACCATGAACTTTCCAGGCACTCCGCTCTTCTTTCGTCAACTTCCGGACCCCTGACTTTCCGACTTCCGGACTATTGGCTAAAAATCCTTTGGCAAAAATACTTTGTGCTTTTCAATGAGTTTGCTATCAGCGTATAGCTCAAAATTGATATATCCTGCTGTAAAGAAAAGGGAGCGGTCCAGCTTAAATCGCTTGTCTTTAATATTATTCAGCTCAAATAACGGCTGACCGTTTTCCGTAAAGAATTTAATGTCGTATTTCCTTTTGTCTAAGGGAAGCTCTACCCTTACATATCTGTCGGGTGATGTAAAAATATAGGCAGACTGTACAAATCCGGCCGGAATAAAATTGGGGTTCAGGTTAACCTCGGTATTGGCTTTATTACCACTGTTATAAGCATCGGCCAGGCCGGAAGAGTCAACGACAGGTCTTTTTGATTTTGTGGAAATATATTGTCCTCCTTCAAACATTACAAAAATGCGGTAGAACATATTATCATCCGGAGCATTACTGTCCGCAAAGCCGTTTTGTTTCAGGCCCGGATCGGGCATGGTAGCAATGGTTTTGAAAAAATTTAAGCTGTCTTTAGAACGTTGTATGCTGATCTGCTTTACAGCGGAATAATTATGCTCCCAGGCTATAACCACTCTTCCGCTCCCCACTTTATAAGCGGAAAAATCAGGAAGCCTTTCCTGGGCTTTTAAGCTGTTAAAAACAAAACCGGTCAGAAAAAAAAATAAAATCTTCTTCATAATAGAGCCATTGACTACTTAACCGACAAAGATAAGTGACATAAAAGAATGGTTCAGAATATTAACGTTCCTTTTCGTAAAGAAAAATTTCCCTGCAATCCTCCGGAGTGAATGATAAGTATAAGGGAGTTTTTTGGAAAATAATTTTCTTTTATCAGCTGCTGCACGCCGTAAAAGAGTTTTGCTGTGTACACAAAATCAGTAGGGATGCCGGTTTGGGAATAAAGCGTATTTATAAATGTTATAAGCTCTGGCTTGTGCTTTGCATAACCTCCAAAATGAAAATGGTGATTAACGCTGATCTCATCATCAGGCTTTACTAGTAAACTCCTTATTTCAGCTTCAATGCCTGTATTGTTTTTTAGTACGCTAAAACCCAAGATTTCTGCGTTTGGAGATTTGCTATTAATAAGCCCTGCCATCATGGTACCTGTTCCTACAGCGCAGCAAACTGTTTGGAATAATG
>DAOLFI010000229.1:0-5890 GCA_035326385.1 Niabella sp. | reverse complement strand
CCTGCCATTTTCCTACAATGGACGGACCATGAATAACTACGGAATCAATTCCCCTTTTGGTGCTATCCAGCCTATATTCACGCTCCTGGAGTAATTTTTCTTTCTGTGTAAGCTGCTGCTCTAACAATAATAAGGTTTGCTGCTGTTCATTCAGCGCTGCTTCTCTCTCTTTTATCGCCTTTTCGCGCTCGCTCAATCCACAGGAGCAAAATAATAAGGCAATAATGAATATGGGCTGTCGCAATTTCATAGTTACTGCAATAAGGTTCAATAAACAATAGGAATCAGGGTAAAAATAAGGAACTCTTTCAACAATATGATAACTTTGCTGTTCTACAGTTCAGTAAAACAAGCTGTATAAAAGGGGAGTAGCCTATTTTTTAAGAGCAGATCTCGAAAATGACCCCTCCTTTAAAAAAGTAATAATGAATAATACATTTTCTGCAGACAGTATAAAGATAAGCGATTCGGCAAAAGCCCGTATAGAGCAAATACTGGCCGAAAACCAAAGCCGGGGGAAAAACAGCTTTTTGCGTGTAAGCGTTGTGAGCGGCGGTTGCTCGGGCTTAAGCTATAAGCTTGATTTTGACAGCGAGGAAAAACCTAAAGACCAGGTTTTTGAAGATAATGGCATTAAAATAGTTACAGATATGAAAAGCCTGCTTTATCTTTTGGGAACTACCCTTGTTTTTTCCGAAGGTTTGAGCGGAAAAGGATTTTTCTTTAATAACCCTAATGCCTCGCGCACCTGCGCCTGCGGCGAAAGTTTTGCTGTTTAGCATCCGTACAAACTTATTCAATTATACATATTCATGACACCCGATCAAATCTCCTACCTCGTATTCGGTATTGTAATTGTTATTGCCCTCGTGTTCGACATGGGCCTGTTCAGCAAAAAAAATACAGCTATTACCCTCAAAACAGCACTTTGGCAATCTATATTCTGGATAGCACTGGGCCTGGGATTCTTTGTTTTTCTTATTTATGAAGAAAATAAGACCATTGCACTTGAATACCTCAGCGCTTACCTGATGGAAAAAAGCCTGAGTATTGATAATATTTTTGTTTTCATATTGATTTTCAATGCATTCAAGGTAAAAGATATCTATTATGGCCGGGCTTTGTTGTTTGGGGTATTAATGGCAATTATATTCAGGGTCATTTTCATTACATTGGGCGTAGAGCTGGTAACCCGTTTTCACTGGATATTATATGTTTTTGGTGCGTTCCTGGTATATACTGGCATCAAAATGTTTACTGCGGGGGATGATGAAGAGTTTGATCCTAAAACACACCCCGTATATAAATGGATGAAGCGCGTGCTGCCGCTGGTACCGCACGATGGCGAAGGAAAATATATCATTAAAGAAGGAGGAAAAAGACGCTATACCGTGCTATTTGTTGTGGTAGTGATGCTTTCCGTAATTGACCTGGTTTTTGCAGTAGACTCTATACCCGCAGTAATGGGTATATCCACTAATAAAATGGTGATCTATACCTCAAACATTTTTGCAGTACTGGGACTGCGCTCGCTTTTCTTTTTGCTGAGAGGTGCGGTCAATAAATTCGATTATCTACAGCAGGGCATAGCTATCGTTCTTATTTTCATAGGGGTTAAAATGCTTGCTGAGCATTGGCTATCACAATGGATAAGCAAATCTCAGCAGGTAGTGCTTTCATTAGTGGTTATTGTAATTTGTATAGCCGGAAGTATCTTCTACTCCATGGCCAAAAAAAGAAAAGGCATACCGGAAGAGGTGGAAGACGGGACGATTGATCTATAGTATGTGTCTATTTATCACAAAATTTACCGTTTTTCTACTACAGGAATGTTTACACTTAAAGAAATAGCTTCCATTTTACATTCGGGAAAACAAAAGCTTCCCAATGTTGTCATAACTACATTACTTACCGATAGCCGTAAAGTTGCCCATACTAAAAGCTCCCTGTTCTTTGCATTACCCGGACCCAGAAGAGACGGGCATCAGTTCATTCCTGAATTGTATAACGCCGGCGTGAGATATTTTGTGATATCAGAAAATATGGCTACGGCTAAATATCCTGGTGCTGTTTTTTTCAAAGTAGAAGGCGTGTTAGATGCTTTGCAGAAAATTGTGGTAGCGCACCGCAATAAATTCAGTTTAACTATCATTGGTATTACCGGCAGCAATGGTAAAACCATTGTAAAAGAATGGCTTTACCAGCTGTTGCAACCCCAGTATAATATAGTAAGAAGTCCCAAAAGCTATAATTCACAAATAGGGGTTCCCTTAAGTGTATGGGAAACAGGACCTGCCGACAACCTGGCTATTTTTGAGGCAGGTATCAGCCAGCCGGGAGAAATGAAGAAGCTGGAACCCATTATACAACCTAACATTGGCGTACTTACCAATATCGGAGCAGCGCATAGCGAAGGTTTTAAAAGTGATCAGGAAAAGCTCAGGGAAAAACTAAACCTGTTCATTCATTCATCGGTTATTATTTTCAACGGAGATAATGAAATGGTAAAGAACGGAGTTGCAGCAATAAACCGGCCTTCTTTCTCATGGGGGAAGCAAAAGCATAACCCGCTTCGTATTACCAGCATAAAAAGAGAAAGCAGCGCTTCAAAAATAAAGCTTGCCTGTAAAAAGCAAATCTTTGAAATAGAAATACCTTTTACCGATGATGCTTCTTTAGAAAATGCCATTACCTGCTGTGCTGTGCTGGTTTATATGGAGGTGGACACGGCTGTTATACAAGAACGCATGAAAACACTTCAGCCTGTAAACATGCGGCTTGAGTATAAAAAAGGTATTAATAACTGTATCATTATTAACGACAGTTACAGCGCAGATACTGACTCGCTTTCCATTGCGCTCGATTTTTTAAAGCAACAGGCAAAGGGGCTGAAAAAAACGGTTATCCTCTCTGACTTTTTACAAAGCGGGGACAACACCATCCATCTTTACAGCAATATCCTTGAGCAGCTTCAGAAACATAATATCAGCCGTTTTATTGGTATTGGAGAACAGATGCTCAACCTTGTACCCCAGCTTATAGCGGGAAAGAAGCTGAAGATCGCCTTTTCGCCATTTCTCACCACTGAAGATCTCCTGCGCCATCTTCATACACCTGATTTTAAAGATGAGGCTATCCTGATCAAAGGCGCGCGTTTGTTTGGGTTTGAAGAGATTGCAGCACAGCTGGAGCAAAAAGCCCATCAGACCATCCTCGAAATCAATCTCAATGCTATTGCCCATAACTAAAAAACCTTTCAGCAAATGCTCAACCCTGCCACTAAAATGATGGTAATGGTAAAAGCTTTTGCTTATGGAAGTGGCGGCAGCGAAATTGCAGGGTTATTACAATATCATAAAGCAGATTACCTGGGGGTTGCCTATGCAGACGAAGGCGTGGAGCTGCGAAAAGCCGGTATTACCCTGCCTGTTATGGTTTTAAATCCCGAAGAAAATGCTTTTGACGCCATTACAGACAACTACCAGCAACCGGTTGTTTTTTCTTTTAAACAACTGGCTGCTTTTCAAAAGCATATACAGCAGGCGGGATTAAAAAACTATCCCATACATATTGAAGTGGAAACCGGTATGAACCGCCTGGGTTTTAATATTGCCGATATAAAAAAACTCGGGAAACTTTTAAAAGACAACAGCCTTATTCATGTGCAATCCGTTTTTTCCCATCTTGCTGCCAGCGAAGACGAAGTAGAAGATGCGTTTACCCTTGGACAATATGAGCTGCTGCTGCAGGCAGCTAAAGAGCTGGAAGCTGTTATTGGTTACACTTTCTTAAAACATATTGCCAACTCATCGGCTATAGTCCGTTTTCCATTACTCCAGATGGATATGGTTCGCCTGGGAATTGGCCTTTATGGTATTGGAGGTAAGCGTGCCGGTAACAAGCTCCAGCCTGCACTCACTTTAAGATCCACCGTTGCGCAGGTAAAACAGCTTAAAAAAGGTGACACTGTAAGCTACAATCGCAGGGGTATTGTACAAAAAAATGCTGTAATAGCCACCGTTCGTATTGGTTATGCCGATGGATATTCGAGGCGGTTAGGCAACGGCGTGGGGTATATGCTGGTAAAAAACAGGAAAGCCTATGTGATCGGCACTGTTTGTATGGATATGGTAATGATTGATGTAACTCATATTAAGGGGGTAAAAGAAGGCGATGAAGTGATCGTTTTTGGTCCCGGCCTGCCCTTGCAGGAGCTTGCTGAAGCCATGGGCACCATCCCTTACGAAATAATGACGGGTATTTCCCAAAGGGTAAAGCGCGTGTACTGGAGCGAAGGGTAATCAGGAATGAATAATTGACAATTAATAATTGCCTGCACTTTATATTTCCCCTATTTACCCTGAAAAATTAAAAATTGAAAATTAAAAATTAAAAATCATCTTTGCGGACTTATGAAGGCTGGAAAATTAGGTACATCTGTATTCATTATTGTATTGATTTTGATCGTAGACCAGGTATCCAAGATCTACATTAAAACTCATTTTCCCATAGGGGAAGTTACCCGCATTTTGGGGATGGATTGGGCTCGTATCCACTTTATTGAAAACAGTGGTATGGCCTGGGGCTGGAAATTTGGCAATGAGGGCGGAAAGGTGGCTTTAACCCTGTTTCGTCTTGTAGCTGTGATTTTTGGCAGCTGGCTGCTGGTAAAATTTGCCAGGGAACAATACTCCCGCGGCTTTATGGTTTGTGTGGCACTCATTTACGCCGGTGCGCTGGGAAATCTTATTGACAGTATGTTTTACGGAATGATATTTGACAAGGGACTGCATTTTGACACAGCCGTTGGCGATTATGTCAGCTACGGCGGTATTGCCGCTTTAGACGGTAATGGGTACTCTTCCTTTTTACATGGTAGCGTAGTAGATATGCTTTACTTCCCTATGATCAAAACCACTTACCCCAACTGGTTACCCTGGGTAGGCGGCGAACCTTTTGAGTTCTTCAGCCCCATATTCAATATTGCTGACATGGCTATCTCTACCGGTGTTATTACACTCCTGGTTTTTCAGAAACGTTTTTACAGGAAGGCTGAAGCTATAAATACAAACGGGGTGGCAGAACGGGCTAATAGTATTTCGGCATAAAAAATCCGCTGGAAAACAATTTTGCAGCGGATCCTGGTGTTTCTCTGAATATTTTTTATGCCTTTAAGCCCCGGGCATTCTCTTCTTTTTTTGACTCTATCTCTTTTAAGAAGATATGAAGATAACTTAAATAGATGCTTTTACAAAAAAAGCGGCATCACTAATTTAGGTGATAGGCATTTTTAATAACTTGCAAAAGCAAAGAGCTAAAATATTTTCCTTATGACAAAACTCTCAGTAAATATAAATAAAATAGCTACTTTAAGAAATTCGCGCGGCGGCAATAATCCCAACCTTATACAAATGGCGCTGGACGCGGAAAAATTTGGTGCAGATGGTATAACCGTACACCCCAGGCCCGATGAAAGACATATACGGTATACTGATGTACGGGAACTGAAGCCTTTGCTTGCCACCGAGTTGAATATTGAAGGTAACTGCACCGAACAAAAATTTGTTGATCTGGTGCTGGAAGTAAAACCCCGCCAGGTTACATTAGTGCCGGATGCCCTGGGACAGCTCACCAGCGATCATGGCTGGGATACTATCGTCCATAAAGACTACCTGACTAATATCATTGCTACTTTTAAGGCAGCAGGCATAAGGGTTTCGATTTTTGTTGATCCTGATGAAAGGATGGTGGAAGGCGCTGCAGCTACAGGTACCAACAGGATAGAGCTATACACCGAAAGCTATGCCAGCCACTACCATGAAGACAGGGATAAAGCCATCGAACCCTATATAAATGCCGCTAAAAAAGCGCAGGAGCTGGGGCTGTGCCT
>DAOLFI010000228.1:0-5890 GCA_035326385.1 Niabella sp. | reverse complement strand
CAACCCTTATTACCATCCAGTTTAAAGAGGGGCCCAAGTATGCCTTCCCGCCGGAGGCTTCTGAAACATGGCGGTCTAACAGGCTTACTATCAGCATTCAGCCTGAAATGGATATACGGCTGCGTTTCCAGGCAAAGCGGCCGGGACAAACTATGTCGCTCAGTCCTGTGAACATGGTGTTCAGCTACCTGGATACTTTTCATGAGCCGCAGCCCGACTCTTACGAAACCTTATTGCTGGACGCGATGATGGGTAATCCTACACAATATATGCGGAGCGACCAGGTAGAGATTGCCTGGAAAGTCATAGAGCCTATCCTGGATACCTGGGAAAAACGTCCGCCGGTTGATTTCCCCAATTATGCGCCGGGCAGCTGGGGACCGGAAGATGCTGAAGCGCTGATTGCAAGAGACGGCAGGAACTGGATCACGCTACCGCCGCAGAAAAGGGAGGGGTAGCTGCAGGCAGCCCGGGGGAAGCAGTGCCTTTCATGTAACTAATAACAACTTATTACTATGACAGGATGGGAACTGGAGAAACCAAACGAGGATATTTTATTTAAAAGGTTCAAAAAAATAAAAGCCTTTTTAAAGGAGTACCCGCTTGCAACATTAAGCGGGGATAACAGCGTGCTGCTCATTATCAGGAAATATCATCCGCAGCTCAATTGCAGCACCGATGATCCTTATTACCCGGCAAGCACCTACAGGATCTGCCTTGCTTACTGCACAGTTACCAGCTATACGTATTTTTTATTGCCCTCCCGGTTTACCTATCTTAATATTTCGATGGTTTATGACAAGCATATTCAAAATTTTGCTATCACCATCACAAGCAAAGAAATGACGCGCACTACCAATATTCCTGAGCTGTCGCGCAAGCTGAATAATTATACTGCTAAAACCGAAGCAGAGATAGAAGCTGTTTTTGCAGGGCTTAGCAATGAGCTGCCGGAAGTAAAAAAGAAAATACCGATCACACAAACGACAGTTACCTCCCGTATCATTGGTACATTAGAACAAAGCGATTTTGAGGATTGGTGGACTTCCGAAAAAATAAAGATCCCGTTTTGGGATGACCGGGGCCTGGCCATCACTTTCACTGATTTTAACCCTAATGAAGACAGCCTTTTTTTAGAAGTGGCAGATGAGCTATTGAAAAATTTCTTAGCAAAAACTCCGGCAGACCGCCTCGCCGTTTCAAAATATGTGTATCAGAACTGTATGGATTTTTTAGATGCCGTTGGCTTTGATGAGGCAGATGAAGCCATGTGGAATATGAAAAGTGCGGAGGAGGTATGGAAGTTTGTGGAATGTACTCATATCTATATCAGCCGTGAACCCTACGAAGACAAAGGCGTTTACCTGCTGCTGAGCTGCAAGTGCGACTGGGAGCAGGAACACGGGTTACAGCTGGTGTACAATAAACAGGGCCGGCTTACTCGTGTAAGTGCGGAGGACGGCCATATTATGAGCTGGGAGGGCGATGGGATGATAGAGGCATAATATTTTTATGTATCATTAAAAAAATAAAATGCTCCGGATCTTTTTGTTTGTTATTTGCTTTATGCATACAGGTGCGGCAGTTCTGTTTGCGCAGCCTTACCAGCTTGACAATGAAAAAGTGATTTATACATTCCACACATCCAGCGGTAAGATAATGACTCTTTGTGCCGATAAGGATCATCAATACATTGTATATCGTTTTGGCACCAAAAATAAAATGGAGCTGGAATATCCCCGTGTTAAAGATGCTTCAAGCTGGCAAAAGTTCAGCTATTCTTACTGGCTGCGTGGCGGCGGTGCAAAAAACGATGGGATTGACCTGAATTACCTTGCCTTTACCAATAACAATATAAAGTATGTGATATATCAAACATACTTTGCCGATGGAAATAAATCCAGTGCCGGCATTCGTGTTTATGATCAATCTGCCAAAAAGGAAGTACATATCCGGGCAAGCTATAAAAGCGTAAAAGGCACTTTAACAGATCTCCGTTTTGACCGGCCGGGTGAGCTGATTGGAAAAGGTGATGAGCTGTATGATTGAGCTATGTTTACAACGCCCTGCAAGCTTCTTATACAAGTGTATGATCTTACTTACACAAGAGCATTTGCGCAAATCTCTTACGTAATAAGGGTGTTCCTGAAAATTAGAGGGCGCTGAGAATCGTATATTTCAAAATACATTGAATCAATATTGGGAATTTTCAATTCTCCAGCCACTTAAAAAACTCTTTTTGTTGTTTTTTAAGGTCAAATCATCAATTGATTGAAAATCAATGTTGCCTCAAAACAGCCATTTTTTTTGGAAAAAAGTTCATTTTGCGGCAATAGAAACCTCTTGAAACTTAATGCTGGCGTACGTTTTCTATTTTCAGGAAGACCCTAATAAGGGCCTTTCGGAAAATATGCAATAACCGGGCAACAATAGCTGATAACATAAGGGCTGCTTGCAAAAAAGCAGCCCTTATTGAGCGATTCTCTGTTTACTTAGTTTACATTATCATAAAGTGTACGAAAAAGTGAAAGTTGAAGAATATGCCGATTCATATGGCCCAAAATCAGGGCCAGTAAAAACAACCCATACATCCCCGTTAGGCTCTAAAGATACATACCATGTTCTTCCATTCTCATTATAAGAGAATCCTTTCGTTTCGGAAGGTCTATTGCAAGGCAACTTCGCTACCAAATAAGATGTTCCTGAGTACATTTGGGTTTGGTTTGGAATATACTGCTTATCCCACGCAAGATAACCTTCAACAGTCTCATCTTGAAGATTAAGCTGACAATTACTGGACATAATGCCAAACCCCTCTGCGGCAGTAAATAAGCAAGGACTCGGCACTTGTAGATTAATTAAAGTTTTTGGTGTAGATATATTTACGTTTGTTAAACTAAAACTTGTCCCTACATAAGATGAATAATTTAATAATAATTCGACAGGTGTACTTATTGGTCCTTGAGGAGTAGCAACAATATTATACACTCCGTAAGGAACTGAATATGCTTGATAACTTGGTGTACCAGGATATAATATACCTGAATACACTACAGTGCCCGAAAACATTTTGATAAATTTTACTTGGTATGCTACTTCAGTATCATCAACACTTGAAATATTGATTGAAGAGGATAGCGGATATAAATATTCTATCGCAGCTTTATCATAATAAGTGAAGCCTATACCTGTAGGATTACCCAAACTTTGAGACCACCCCGAAAGACCACCAGCATATGTACCGCCCAAAATAAAAGAATTAGGATCAGGGTCATCACCTAAGGGTGCCGTACCAGGTATATGTCTGTAAAATACCGGGCCAGCTTGCTGCTCATATTGCGTATTCGTATGCCCTAACCCTATTGCATGCCCCAACTCGTGTGTTGTCAATTGAGTGGCCTTTGCAATAGTATTGAAGTTGTTTTGATAATATAAATTTAATGTAACATACTCACTGGGCTTCCCGTTAAAAGTAGGAAATATTGCAAACCCTCCTTGTCCATTATCACCTTCATCTACCAAACGCACTTTTATATCAGATAAAGAAGAGTCGAATACTTCTCGCATTCTAATTGATGTATTAGGAATAAGCGTATTAAAGTTACTTATGGCAGCTCTAACGGCGCTTTTATATCTATCGATAACTGATTGTGGATGAAGATTCGTTTCAACACTTATAAAAATTTTTACATCTCCTCTATTTTCGGGGCTTATCAAGCCTTCTCCATGATGAATCGGGACATACAGTGTAGGAGCATAAGTAACCTGTCTTCTCACAGTCATTGGCCAATCTTCTTTTTTAAAAAGCATATCGCCATCAACAATATAATAATTTCCCGAATCCTTTACAATTCCTAAAGGTACACCCAGGTATTTTGCAAAAACCTCTGCGGAATTAGCCTTATGAGAACTTGTAGATTCTGACACTTCTTTCCTACAGGAGACTGCAAAAACTATAATGTTAATTAATAGCAAGAAAATAATTCGATTGGTGCGCATAGTATATAGTTTATAGTGAAAAAATAAAGCAAGTTGTTATACAAAGAGCTTTTCAACTTAGTGTTAAAAATAATCAGGCTATAACCTTCGATAATCAAATTGCAATCTTATCAGACGTTGGTACTTGCCAGGTAGCAGAACAAAGCAGTAGCAAAATTACCTCTGTTATTTTTTTTCTAACCCCAGTTTATACAATGCCTTTACAAGATCCTCTCCCAATGGAATATTAAATATTTTCAATTCATCAATCATTCCTGTCATTGGTGAAACGTTTGTATGAGAGCCTCCCACTTTACCAGGTATCCCGTTATAATTTGATCCAATGATAAATTCGTTAGGTTCCCGGGAATAAAATGAATTGTTTCCTGTTCCCCGGTTCGGAAAATTACCCACCTTAACGCCATTCAGCCAGTTATTAAAAACTCCTGTAGTAATATCGTATGTCAGCACAATGTGATTCCAGTTGCTTAAATTGGTTTTATTCAGCAGATTGTTTAAATTATCCTGAGTACCACCCCCTATAGTTCTAAAAGTTGGATTTATTGTAAGCACAGAATCATTGGTGGCCGGATAAGACTGTGTATTAATAAGAAAATTGATATTGCCGTTAACAGTAGAGTCCTTTTTTGCCAATTGCAAAAGCATTGTACGTTTACCGCCGTTATTTCTTATTTTAACCCAAACGCTTATGCTCCAGGATGTAAAAACGTCCGTCTTAAATGCATCAAACTGCCTGGCAAAATATAAATAGCCCTCTGTTAAATTTAGCGCTTTACCTCTTACTCCTCCGTCTATTATAGCATCATTACTGGTTAGTGTAGGCGCTGTATTGGTTTTTAATTCGTTCTTAGTCTCATCAAAACTCCAATAGGCGACCAGATTTTTAGGGAAAACTTCATCCGAACTTGAAAACCCATCAATCTTTCCTTCGTAATCTGCAGGACTTACAGGAGGAAGATTATTGGGGTTGCCATCTTTCTTGCACGAGCTTAATATTATTAATAAAAAGAATACAGTCCCTGTAAAAAGTTGATATATATTATTTTTTTTCATAATTCGCTTGTTTTAATATCCAGGATTTTGAGTAAGTTTACTGTTCAGGTCCCTTTGGGCTTGTGGTATAGGCAAAAGCACATCTTTCGCATCAGAAAAGTTAGGTTTGCCAGAGGCATTCAAAACTTCTGCAGCCACCCCCCATCTTACAAGATCAAAGAAACGATCATGTTCCATTGCCAGTTCAATTCGTCTTTCATGCCGGATGGCTGTTCGTAACTCATCCTGTGCTGTAGCGCTCACATCGGGCAATACGCCTGCGGCGGCACCCTGCCGGGCCCTTGCCCTTACTGAGTTTAGGGCGTTTCTGGCAGCTGTGATGTTTGCTTCACCGCCAACCTCATTAGCTGCTTCAGCAAACATTAAAACCACATCAGCATAACGCAGTATCCGAACATTCATCCACCAGCATCCGCGCGTGATAGAGTTTCGTAAAGAAGGATTTCCCAATACTTTATGGTTATATCTTTCATTGGGAACCTGGGTAGGATAAATCGGGTTTGTTTCACCAAATATTGAAGTATTGGTAGTAGTTGCGGTACTTGCAAAGAATATCGTTCTGTTTTTCCTTGGGTCACCTGGTTCATAGGCATTTACCAGGTAAATACTGGGCGAATTAAAGCCCCAGCCCAGGTTCCAGTTATTTGGACCACGCACACCCTGAAAGCTCGCGTACTGAATACCGTTAGCCTGGGTTACAGTTGCAGATGCCGTAGCCTGCACTTCAAAAACAGATTCTTTACTATTTTCTCCTTCTTCGCTAAAAATGGTGTTATAGGGTGTAGAAAGATTGTACTGACCTGAGTTCATAACAGCCTGCGCCTCTGCCATTGCCATT
>DAOLFI010000227.1:0-5943 GCA_035326385.1 Niabella sp. | reverse complement strand
GGACCCGTACAGGCGGCACAGTTCTGGACAGATTATGCACCACTTTGGATGGAGCTGCTAAATCTGTATGAAGTAACCAGGCAGAAAAAATATTTAGATGCGGCAGAGCAGAGTGCCCGGTTATACCTTCAGTACATCTGGTTTTACCCGAAAATACCGGATGGAAATATAACTGTAAATAAGAATGGTGTTGTTGATTTTCTTTGTATTGAAGCTGTAAGAGATAGTATTCCGCGGATGACCGCCCCTGCTCAAACTGTTCCCAACTGGCAGGTTTCGCAGATAGGCCTTACTCCCGAGGCCAGCAATACCATTTCATGGAACCCCGCTATTTTTTTAGCTCAGTTTGCACCACACTATCTTCGGCTGGCATATTATACAGGCAATAATTTCTATCGTTCGGTAGGTCGCTCTGCCGTAGTGGGCCGGTACACCAATTACCCGGGATATGATATTGACGGTGAATTTAACACCGTTTATGCACGACCGGATTACCCTTTACGGTTCCAGCATGAAGTATCGTATAATCAGTTTTATTATAATCATGTGTGGCCTCAGATAGCAATGCTGTTTGATTACCTTATTTCAGATGTTTATGTTTCATCCAAAGGAAACATAAATTTCCCAGGTGAATTTGCACCTGCTTATGCGTATTTAAAAAGCAATGTATATGGCCACAAGCCCGGGCAATTTTATGGAGAAGAGCATGTAAGGTTGTGGATGCCAAGGCAGGTTTTGAAGATCAATAATGAACAGGTTAACTATTTAACCGCTTATGGAAATAATAAATTTTATATAGTTCTTTTAAACCAGAGCGACCGGGAACAGGATGCTGAAATAGAGATCAGCCCGTTTTTAACACCTGTGAAAAGAAGTGGAACGCATAGTGCAGAAATACGATTGAATAATGGTGCACCAGTAAAAGGACAGGTAAAAGATGGGAAAATTTATTTAAAAATAAGTCCTAAAGGCATAGCTGCTGTTGCTGTAGAAGATATGCCCGTTGTAACCCAGTTTCAGCACCAGGTTAGTGAGGCCGGTCAGCCAGGTACTGGTAGTTATCGCACTATTGAAAGTCCTTTTGGCAAAGTGAGATCCGCTATTATCTCTTTTGGTGAGCTAAGCAGCTTCTATTGCTGGCTGGAAGCGGCAGGAGAGCAGGTAAAGGAAGTGACTTTTTATTATAAAAAAGGAGATGATAAAGCTGAAGTTGTTTATACCGATAACAAATATCCTTTTGAGCTATCTGTTCCTTTGGAACATGGAGAGAAAAATATACAGTTTTATGCAGAAGCAAAAATGGCTAACGGTACAACAGAAAAATCAGTATGGGTGCTTCTTGATAGGTAGAAAGACTTTTTATCTGAAATGTTATCCTGGTTTTGTTTTGATAATATTTTATATAAATAATATTAAAATCATGATAGAGACAGCTGTAGTTATTGTTTTCTCTGTATTCATCTTATTGGCAGGGATCTGTTTTTCCCGTACCGGAAGAAATTTAAAACCCTTTTTTGCAGGAGGAGCGTCTGTGCCGTGGTTTATTGCCAGACTATCCCTTTTTATGAGCTTTTTTTCAGCCGGCACATTTGTTTGTTAATGGTTATAAATTATCGGAAGCTAAGGCGGCAACCTGGTTGCGGCTATTGCTGTTGCCATAATGCTGGGGGCAGTTATACCATGGCGGGCTTCGAAAAAGAAGTAAAAAGAGAAGACAAAAAATATTACTTGTTTTAAGAGCTGGGCATCTGTTTTTTCATAACCGGATTAATTATTACTTTTATTATGTTTTATTAACCGACAGAGATCATAAATGAAATCTAAACTTGACCGTAACAGTGAGTTGCCGCTTCATATACAAGCAGAAAAGCTCATCAGGAAATTAATTGTATCTCCCGAATTTGCGAATGGGCAGCTGCTTCCCAAAGAGATAGATCTGGCAAAACAATTGGGAATTTCCCGGTCAACGCTCCGGCATGTGCTCAATAAGCTGGTGTATGATGGTCTCTTAACAAGGAAAAAAGGAGTGGGGACCAAAGTAGCTAAACAGGTAATTCCTGCTAAGGCAACTGAATGGCTTAGCTTTTCGCAGGAAATGAATTCCAGGGGGATTCCTATCAGGAATTTTGAGATGCACATAAGCTGGTGTAACCCGCCACAGGAGATATTTGACTTTTTTTCAATGAAAAAAGGGGAAAGGGTACTGAAGCTTGAAAGGCTGCGTGGTAAAACTGATGATCCTTTTGTTTATTTCATCTCCTATTTTAATCCTAATATCGGCCTCACCGGGGAAGAAGATTTTAACCGCCCTCTTTATGAAATATTAAGGACCGATTATTCTATTATTGTGCATGACTCCCAGGAAGAGATCAGCGCAAAAAGTGCAGATAAGTTCATTGCTGAAAAATTTGAAATAGAAGAAAACTCGCCTGTTCTTTTCAGAAAACGGCTTGTGTTCGACAATTACAAAACTCCCATTGAGTATAATATTGGCTACTACAAGGCCAATAATGCTATTTATTCTGTTATAAGCGCCAGGGAAGCATTGGCGCCACGATAGGCCTGACTTTCAATAAGGCCATCGTTAAAAACGTAGTTAATAAATACGGACTTTTACATACTCCTTTATATTATTATAAGAAACAGTAATGTTGCCCGCTATTGCATTGGTATTGCTGGCGGTGAAGGTGTTACCGCTGATGGTTCCAAGCTCAGGTGCGCAGGATAATGAAACGCTACCCAGATTGGCATTTACCAGGGCGCCATACTGGTTATATCCCAGTGCTTTTATTGTAATGCTTTGTCCTTTCGAAACGCGTAGATTATATTTATCTGCTGCTATCCTTGTTATTTGATTATCCTCTGGTGCTGATGAGATCGTAAATAAAGCATTACCAACAGCTCGGGGACTACCGTCGCTGGGCGTGTTAACTATGCCAACCTCCTTTACAAACATTGCAGAGGAACCTCCGCCGTCCAGGTTTACAGCATAGGCTGCACCGGATAGTCTTAAAATATCAGCTAACTGATAAGTAGTAACACCTACAGAAGCCGTTAAACGGCCATCCACCACTATATAATATATTTTGTCACCGTCTGCCGAAAACCCAACGCCTGTACGCGGATGTCTTTCGTTCCAGTCACTGTTTATAAAGCTTCCGTTTCTTAGCATATAATCATGGGCACCAATTACCTGTTTAATAGCAAGACCTGGAGTTTCCTGGGATATAAGATTCAGTTTTACAGTAACTACATCTCCCACACTTAATGTTTTAAGGAACGTAGCTGCAGTTCCGCTTCCGGAAAGTACTGCGCCTTCTTCAGGAATGGTACTGTTTCCGGCATCAAAATGAGCTTGTGATACGCGCAGGCTGATATTCTTGTTTAAACCCCATGTGCTGCCGCTTACCGGTACAACCACAACTTCTGACCCGGAAGTATTGGTTTTGGTACTTTTCCCGTTGTATTTGTTATAAAGGATCAGCTGGCCCGTGTTCCTTGTATTATTTACATCTGCGATGCTGATTGTAGATGAAGTTGCTGTAGTAACACTGCCTGAGTAAGTAAGTTTACCTGCATACATTTTTTTTGCGTTATCTATTACCAGGTAATTTTCCGCGGGATTGGTGGGCATTATACCGGCTATCTCATCAATAATAGTACCTTGCAGGGGCCTGCCGGTAGAAGTATTGAAAAAATCACCATTAATGCCGGCTATGTAATTTTCTCCGGGTTTGGATTTTCGCTGGGACATACTGACAATGGTTTCGCGACGTGTTGTAGAATCGCCGCCGAGCACGGGTTTGAAATCGAGGTACTGATTATTCCTGTTCATTTCCAGAAGAAAAACTTTCAATGGCGCAGAAGCGTTGGTAAGGTTGAGCGCTATGAAGCGAATTCCCGGCCCTGCATCATAATTGGAAACTGTGTCTACAAGATATTTGGTTCCCCGAACCAAGATCTCTTTAACAGAGGATGCCGCCGTAATATTAAAATAATTGGACGCCTGGTTACCGGAGCTCACTAATATGCGTAATGTGCCTGCTTCAATATCAGGCATGATCACTTTTATTTCAGTAGCGCTGGAAGAAATAACCCATGCAGTTGTTTCCCTGAACTTTACTGTGGGATTTGCGGGAAAACGGGAGCCTTTTATAATAATTGTATCCCCAAATTGCGCCGTGCCCGGTGAAACAGATTCTATTTTTATTGCTTCCTGGGATGGTGGAGTGGAAGGCGTGTCTTTTTTACATGAACTAAAAATAAATAAGAAAACCAGGAGATAAAATATTCTGTTCATCATTTCTTAAAAAGTTTTGTTGAATGGATACGCTTATCCTGTTATTGGATCAAAGATTAAGATGTGCGGTAGTTAGAAAATTAAAGTTCACGAAAACCACAGGCTTCGGCCAGTGGTAAAGATTGTGCAAGTGGTTTGAGCCCTGCTGAACAGGATGCATCCTGTAAACAGGCAGCAGCAGCAACAACTCCCATTTTAAGACACTCGCTCATACTGCTGCCCTGATGAATGCCTGCTAAAGTGCCTGCGGCAAATGCGTCTCCAGCGCCAACGGCTCCTTTTATTAATTCGGGCGGCATTTTTATGCTGCCTTGTTTTACCACTTCCCCTGCTTTATTGAGCGCAATAGCGCCATGGGGAAAATGGAGTATTACCCAGCAGTTTACACCCCTATCCAATATTAGTTTTCCGGCGCTGATACAGGCATCTGTATCAGGCATTTTGCCGGCGTTTGTAAGTGGTATGCCGGTTAACAGTTCCGCTTCAAGCTCATTAATAAAAAGATAGTCAACATAAGGCAGCGATGAGCTTACAACTTTTGGAAAATTTTCATTTCTTACGCTTACAATATCTGTAGCGGTAATAAATCCTAATGCTTTGGCTTTGGCAAACGCTTTGGCTGCATAAGTCTGGTCATCAGAAAAAGAATCCATGTGATCCAGTAACATCAGGTAGGCCAGGTAGAATATTTTAGCATTTGATTTTTTTAACAGGTCATCCTCTATCTGGAAATACCTGTTAGCGCCTCTGTTATGAAAAAAGGTTCTTTTGCCGGTGGACATCACTGTCATTACATCGGTAAAAGAAGTGGGTTCAGTAGGGTGGTATTGCATCAGCGATGTATCAATGTTATGAGCCTTCAGGTCATTTATGGCAATCTGGCCATATTCGTCTTTTCCCAGGCATCCCATTGCTTCCAGCGGAAATGCCACATCCATCAGGGCCAGGTCTTTTAATACATTGAAGGCGCCTCCGCCATTGCATCTTTCCTGGGTGCTGATGTGTACAAGCGATTCCTGGTGGGGCCAGGCGTCTATCATTTTTACAATGTCAATTATAAAGTTTCCCGCGGCAAGCAAACCGTTTCTTATCATTACCTGTATTTTTTGTTTTAATCGCTTACTAATTTAACCAATGGGGCTTCATCTTCTTCCATTTGAGAAAATCTCCCAACGTTTTCATTAAAAAAGAAATTGTCGTTTACATCGTCATTAGCTGTCGAAACCTCGCTTATGATACATTCAGCTGTTTCGGGCCAAAACTCATGCCATTGCCCTTGAAGAATGGTTGCCCGCTCTCCCGGTTGTAATGTGATAACCGACCCTGAAGGAATATTTCTGAACTCACCGTTCACTTTTACCTCAAGGGTCCCTTCATCGGAAGGAGCTGCTCCTTCTTTCCAGAATTTAATGGACAGTATTCCCTGGCGGCAGATAATGTCTTCTTTCTTTTTCTTATGAAGATGTGCGGGTGTTTTCTGGTTTTTATGAGCGTACATCAGCTTTTCACAATATTCTTTTTCTTCGGCAAGATTAATGAGCGTTAAGCCGTATTCATTAAAATCACCTAACCCAAAATCGGTAATATCCCACTTAAATCCCGGCAGAATAGCCCATTTGTTTTCCTCAAAAAAAGCTTTGGCG
>DAOLFI010000226.1:0-5944 GCA_035326385.1 Niabella sp. | reverse complement strand
AGCTCAAACTTAAATTCAGGCTGGAAGAGCTGGCCGGTAAGCGCAGCGTACACGTATACGGTTTCTCTTGTATTGGCATAACTCTGGTCTATGTTAATTCCGGCCAGTGGTGCAAAGCTTACGCGTTCTGCCTTATACCTTGCCTGTATATTTATATTGGCTTTTAACGGATCGCCGGCCCAGGAGATGTAGTTCTCTGTGCCTTTAATAATTTCGAAAGGCTTCGGGAAAAAAGATTTAAAGGTATAATTATAAGTACCTTCTTCTATATCCAGCCTGCCTTTTATAGCAAGAGGTTCGGTGGTTCCTGCCTTAATGTTCAGGGTACCATAACCCCGGCCTACTATCTGGTCGCCGGTCAGATCATCCATTACAAACTTCATCAGCACTTTGGGGTTGGCCGTTACATCCAGTTCGTAGGACATGTTGGACTGGTCTCCCCGTATTTCCATAAGGCTGTCAGTTGCCTCTACCCCATACTTTCTTTCCACCAGCCATTCAGGCATCTTATCAGCATAGCTGTTTGCAGAAGCGATAGTAAAACTGCTCTCCTCTCTGTCGGTGGCAATAGCATCTATTTTCATGAAGCTGTTATCTTCCGAACCTACCAGCACAAATGAACCAGTTGCTTTTACATCACCGTAAAATAATTTATTATCAGCATAAGTGGTTTTCAGCACCTGTACCGGCCTGTTGTTCCTGGCATCGCGCGTGCCGGGCTTACGCGTAGACACCGTAATATCATAGAACATATCATCAAAAGCGTTATGCAGGATACTACCGGTTAAATAAACAGGATTGCCTGTAACTGTATCTTCCAGTACGATGCCGTTAAGGTTGATCTCATTTTCGTTCAGCTCAATTTCCCTGTCCCGTATCTTATAATAGCATTGGGTAAACTTAACTTTTAAACCGGCATTTTGTATACGGCCTTTACCTACCACTGTTACCGCATTAAGAGGGCCCTTTACCTGGAAATCACCGGTAACATTTCCACTGATGTCTGAAAACAGGACATTGAGAAACCGGTCTATGTACCTGAGATCAAAATTCTTTGGCTTTAATGCAATAACATTATCGGCCTGGGTTTCCTGGTTCTTTAAATAAAGTTTAATGTCGTAAGCAAGGCTTTTATCTCCCTGTCCCAGGGTACCGCCGTTCACCTGCAGCTCCTTTGTTGGCATATCAAACACTATTGTAGCGCCCAGGTCTCCTATGGAATCATTGTCCAGTCTTATGGCCCTTCCAACAAAATCATTTGAGCTGATCTTCATATTTTTCCCCGGGTTTTCAACCAGCACATGCGCATCTATCATGCCTTCCAGCCTGTTATGCGGAAGTAAATAAGGTGCAATATCCCCAATATTGATACGCTTTAGCGTAATGGCAGCATCATTCCAGCTACCTACATCAGAAGGCAGGGTTTCAATCTTTATTTCCTGTGTGCTTTCTCTGAGTACCAATAGCCCGTGAGCCGGTGCATTGGTTCTGAACTCAAGTTCGCCTTTATCCTCAATGCTCCAGGACTTGCCATTAAGCATAAAGGTTGACGGACTGAATTTTATACCTACACCATTGCTGTACGTATTTACAACAGCATTCAGGCGTGCTTCATCTACCGACCTGTTATTGCCTGATCCTGTAAAAATGCTTACCTGCGACACATCCTCATGTGCCAGTATATTAAAAGTAGCTAAGGGTACTCTCAGGCTGTCAGTGATACCAATATCAGATACGCTACCATATACCGTAAGACTGTCGTAAGTCCCGGCAGCATCAATATCTGTATTGAAAAAGTCAAATTGCCGGTATTTAAAATGCGGGATATTTACATCCAGGGAAAGATGATTGCTGGTTGTATTTATACTTCCGGAGATACGGCTGTTGTTAAATCCGGATAAACTGCTATCAATAATAGTGGCAAAAGTGCTGAAGTCCGAAGTCTTTACATCAAAAGTGAAGAACTGTTCAGGCACTTTGGCCTCCGGCGTTTTTATGTACGACGGATAATACCTGCTTAGAAAAGCCATAGCCGAATTAGGTAGATCACGAATATTAAAAACACCATATACATTGGCGCTAAACTCATTGGATACAATACTTAAACGTTTCTGATCCTCTTCCATAGCTGAGCTTACAGACAGCGAATCAAAAGAAAGCGGCAGTCCGTTCCTGGTAAGAGAAGCATTGGCAATAGTGGCGCTGCCTAAAAAGTCATCAATAGTATTACCGGAGAACTGCGCATTTATCCTGCCGCTGAAAGCTATATTTTCCCTGAACAGGTTGGTATTGTACAGATTGAGCGTATCTACATTGGCCATGAAATTAAATTCAGGTATTTTACGGCTCATATCTACCAGGCCGTGCATATTAAGATGCGCATTGGGATCGTTGGCAATAACAGACCCGTCAAAAATCTTTTTATTTAATTCCCCGTCCAGCGTAATATCACGGTAACGGTAATCTTTATAATCAATATATTGTATGCGGGCATCCAAAGCTACATTACCACTTTGGGGGTTAAAACCGGCACCTTTCAACGTAGCATTAAAGCTTATATGCCCCACATTCTTATCTTTTATTAACGGCCCCAAATGAAAATCGGTTGTGGAAACCGTTCCTGAATAAACAGGAAAGGCTGCATTTTTAAGTTTCAGGTTCACATCAGCCTTTACTGTGCCCAGTGCCGTTTGCAGGGTACCAAAGGTTACAAAATCATCTATAAAGCCTGCAAAATTTCCATTAAAATTCACATAGCCCAGCTTGCTCAGATCGGGATTATCTATTTTTTTTAAAGGCGGAATAAAAGCTATTGCATCTGCATATACTGTTTTAAACTCATTTGCTTTTATATCAAGATAGGTACTGTTTATTTCCGGCAAACCTGTTATATTGGCATCGCCCGAAAAGTGGGTATTCTCCCCGGCGCGGATATCCAGATTCTTACCAATTAAAGAGGAAACGGGTCCCTTAATATTTCCACGGAGCAGGATCCGCTTTTTCCAGGTTTTTAAATCAGGAGCAAAATAAGCTATATCATCACTGTTGATCTCCGTATTTTCAAACCGGCCTTCCATGGTAACCTTCTCTACAAAATCGTTCATGTCGTCAAAATCATCATAGCTCATGCTAAAATAATTGCGGAGGCGGCTGTCATTGGTTTGAATATCCAGATTATCGAAGGTCATTTCATGAGGCGTAAATTTAGCATTGGCGATAAGATGCTTTACCTCAAAACCACTGCGCTCCTTTGTGCTTAGCCGGATGGAAGCAGTTACGGTATCCATTTCCCATTTTACGTTTTTAAAATCGCCGTAAATTTTTGCAAACTCAATGTGCTTACCATCAAAGGCTATAGGGTCTAATGGCCGTGAATGATTATCACTTTTAAAAGTTCCGTTTTTGAGCGTAAGCGTATTTACCAGTATTTTCCATTTATTGCTATTCACATCCAGGGTAGAAGTATCGGTAACCACAGGTTTCGCTACCTTATTTCTTAAATGAGGCGGCCGGTTGCCTTCATAATCCAGCAGTGCAAAATAAGGCTGGTTAATATTGAGTGATTGAATATCAATCAGCTTTTTTGTAAAATCCACTTTCCGTGAAACAGTATTCAATGAAGCAAGGGATACGGTCATATCCTGGCCTATCCATCCGTCCTGCTGCTTCATCCATATATTTTTAAGATCAATTTCCCTCAAAGCCAGGTTAATAGTATTTTCTTTCTTTTTCTGTGGTTCACCGGGGCCTGAAAAATAGTCTATCAAAAACTGGTGCCGCCATATAGAGTCGCTCCTTTGCAGGTGTATATAAGCATCCTTTAATCCAATATATTTCAGCTCAATATTTTTCTTAAAGAAGAACCAATCAGTAATATTCACAGTTATAGTTCCTGCACTTAAAATGGTATCCTGTTGCCGGTCTTTTATCAGCACTCCCTGCAAATCCATCTTGTTAAACAACGAAAAATCCACATGATTAATAGCAAGATGCGCTTTAAGGTCTTTGGAAAGACGCGAAGTAACTTTATGCACCAGCCAGTTCTGCACAGGTGTCATTTGTATAGCAATCCATATAGCCGTCAATAAAATAATTATTGATGCCAGTACAATAAGCAATATTTTTCGAAATTTCTTCAGGAAAGGTTATTAAAAATATTTTGTAAAAATAATTTATTACATACCTACTGGCAAATTTCGGGAGTATGTAACTGTTAATTTTATATTTTTATGAAAACGACTAAAAAAACCGTCGTACCCGCCATTGCAAATGAAGCTTAGCGTCAGCGTTTTATTAGGGATTGCTTTTTGCCTGCATTTACCAATCAGAGCAAAGGCGCAGCAATTTGGGGGGAACCGGCCTTCTACCCAATGGCTGCAGATCAACTCTGATACCGCACGGGTTATATTTCCTGAAGGGTTGGATCCTGTAGCCCGGAAGGTAGCAGGATATGTAAGCGGGCTGGCCAGGCAAAAACCCTTTAGCCTTGGGAATAAGCTTAATAAAATAGAGATTGTTCTGCAAAATCAGCCGGTTATAACCAACGGATATGTAGCCCAGGGACCTTTCCGCAGCGAGTTTTATATTACGCCTTCTGCTGATAATTATGACCCCAGCAGCCTTTCGTGGCCTACCCAATTAACAGTTCATGAGTATCGCCATGTACATCAATACAATAATTTTAACAATGGTATAAGCGCTGTAATGAAAAAACTATTCGGACAGGAAGGCTATGCGCTGGCTGTAAATGCAGCCGTACCTAACTGGTTTTTTGAAGGAGATGCTGTTTTTAGTGAAACGGCTTTGGCCCCTCATGGACGGGGAACATTGCCTTTCTTTCTGAAAGCCTACCCCGCCTTATGGAAGTACGGTAAAAATTACAGCTGGATGAAATTAAGGAACGGATCACTAAAAGACTATGTGCCTAATCATTACGATCTGGGGTACCTCTTGGTAAACTATGGCATACAAAAACAGGGTAATGATTTCTGGCCGAAAGTAACCCGTGATGCAAGCGCCTATAAAGGATTCATTTATCCTATGCAGAAAGCAGTGAAAAGATACTCAGGGATGAATTACGCAACTTTCAGAGATAGTGCCTTTAATTATTACAGGAACATTTACAACCTGCAAACAGCAGAAAAGAAAGCGGATTCCGCTAATATTTTCCCTGTAAATAAACGAACCGTTACCAACTATTTTTACCCTTACCAGGTATCCAGGCAAAACCTGTTATATCTTAAATCCTCTTATAACCAACGCCCCGCCTTTTATTTAAAAACACTGGCCGGGGAAAAATTTATCAGGTTCAGGGATATTAGTATTGATGAGCAATACGGCTACAATAATGGTAAAATTGTATATGCGGCCTATACTTCTCACCCAAGATGGCGATGGACCAGCTACAGTGAGATCAGACTGCTGGATATTAACACCGGCAAACAAAAAAGCCTCACTTCAAAAACCAGGTATTTTACACCTGATATATCCCCTAACGGAAAGATAGTGGCAGCCAGCCATGTGGCGCTGGATGGGAAATCGAGCCTGGTTCTTTTAAACACAGGCAATGGGAAAGTGATGAAAGAGATCAGCAAGGAATCAGTAGCCTATTTTTCAACACCCAAAATGATCGATGATTCTACTGTTATAACAGTGCTGCGTAATAAAGATGCTACTACAAATATTGCGAGGATCAACATATATACCGGCACTATAGAAAATCTGACACAGCCTTCATTTACAATAATCGGCGCCATCTATGCCAGGGCAGACAAAGTATATTTCAGCGCATCTCAAAACCTGAAAGACGAACTTTTTTATTACGATATCAGAAACAGGCGCCTGTTTAATATGAAAACAGAAGGTGTGGGAAGCTATTTTATCAATAACCACTTTGATAAAACCACATGGAGCATTTTTACTGCTGATGGTTACCAGTTACAGC
>DAOLFI010000225.1:0-5984 GCA_035326385.1 Niabella sp. | reverse complement strand
TCTTTGGTGAGATGGCGAAAAAGAAAGTAGCAAAGAAACCTAAGATTGTAATCGAAGTTTAAAATAATCCTTTGCCACTTCGCATATACCAGCACTGAAATAACGTCCCCCATCGCAGATGACGCGGATTGCCTTTGCCAGTTCCTGGGGATCTGCGCCTTTCAGGATATATCCGTCGGCCCCATTGCGAAGCATTTGCACCACATCATCTTCATCATCGTTTACACTGAACGCCAAAAATTTCAGTAATGGATATTTTGCCCGTAGTGATTTGACCGTCTCAAATCCATCCATAACCGGCATATTGACATCAACAATACACAGATCGGGGAGCCGTTCACAGGCTTCCATTTTTATCAATGCCAACTGGCCGTTTTCGGCTTCAAACACAGTTTCAAGACCATGATCTTTGAGAAACTGGCAGATACTCTCCCTGAGTAGATCGTGGTCATCTATAATAGCTATTTTTATTATTTTTTGTTCGCTCATAGTTTTCCATTTTTATTTGAGTTAAGACATCTCTTCATTTTTAGCAGCATCATTGAGTAAATCGGTCGTTCGTATATCCCTCACGCTATGAGAGATTAACCAGTCGTAAAATCGCCCGACATCATCGGGCGTAAACCGGATCAATTCGCCATTTTTGAGGGAGATGATAAAAAGGTCAATACACACTGTAAAAGCAGATAGCTCAGAGTCGGGAATGTTCAGGGCGGGATAGTTTTTGCTGCCAGTGTCCATATTCTTGTTTTTTGGGTTTAGTGGAGCACTGTACAAAAAAAAGCGCAGGCAACCACACTTACCGATACTGGGGCACTGGTATGCCTGTCTCCGAATAAGCGAGCGCCCACGCCATAGCATGAGCGTTCTTACTTATTGTCTCGGAGATATAAAAATTACCAGTTTTCAGTATCGAGACTTAAAGCAAAAACACTTTAAGATTTTCAATATATTTCTGCAAAGATACCAAACTCCTCTTTATTTTTAAAATGATGCATCTTTGGAGTGCACACAATTGCCTCGATGTGTAAAAAAGCAGCATTCAGATGCGCCACTGTTTACATTTACAGTTCTATAAGCAAAAAAAAAATCGGATACCCTTTCAAGGTATCCGATTTACTTTAAGATTTGTTATCGTATGCTTACCGAGAATTTTGTGTTTCTACGTTTTGAGATGCTTTTTCTTTTGCCTTTTTCTGCCTTGAATAGCTCCATAAAAATAATAACCCAAAAATAATCAGGGCATAAGCTATCCATTTGCCAACCCGTTCAATAAACTTAATGGCAACCGACTTCTCATAAGATGAAAAGCCCTCAGCGCCGGTAGGACTGCGCCGGTAAAATTTCCGCCGATTAATCCAATATCGCAGAACTAAGCCCAACACCAGCGCTATAATACCCAATACCAATGATGCAACCATATTCTTAATCTTTACAATTTCACAAGTATAAATTTAAGAAAATTAATCGCCATTTTCTATTCCAAATGTATTCCATTACAAGACCTTCTGCCGGTGCGGTTCCTGCGAAAAATCAAGTGACAAAAGGCCGCAAACAGCAAAAGTCCTCGATCATAAAATACTTCGGGGACTTTTGTTCGATTTTTTATACCCCTCAATTTTAGTCGCTACTATTGAATTGAAAGCTCGCCTGCTTTTCATTACCGAAATTGTCAGAAATCCAAATATCAAAGGATTGCGACACCGCAGAAGCCGATGTATAATATAACCTGAACTGTGTCTGCGGTAATGGGTAGAGATCATTGGGCAGGTATGGCGTTTCATTATAGTATCGTAAGGCTCCTATGCCTTCGAACTGGAAGTATCGGATGTAATACTGGGCGTCACTGAAGTTGCCCGCACGCTGTATGGTAATCCTTATTTCAACGGTCTGTCCGTTCGCCATGTCTGTGGGAACAGGCATCACTTTAACTTCAAACGGGTAATTTTGTTGTATCTCCAATTCGTCCTTATCACAGGATGATAACATGATGGCACTTGTAAAGACCAGGACAAGCATCCACAGAAATTTGCTTTTATTCAATAATCGTTTCATTGTTTGTTCTTTTTAAAAGTTAAACCTTAGTCCAACACCTGCCGATGGACGAAACTGTTTTAAATCCGTACCCCAAAATACTTTGGTACGACCTTGCAGGAGTAGGACAAACCTGTCGGACAGATAGGTTTCAAAAGACAACCGCCCTCCAGCTCCATAGATAAAGTTGTTTTTATCGAGAATTACTGAACCGTCATAAAGCATTGCCTTACTACGGTTGATGGTTTCATAGCCTGCAATGGCTGTAAGTCCTGCATTCAACGTGATGGTCTTTCTTGCATCGCCCAATAACTGAAGACTGTAACCCACCTCGCCCGTATAGGCTTCCAATGGTAACTGCAAATCCCTGTAATCGGCAACCTGATGTGTGTACTCCGCACCCCACAGCCAGTAATTGCCATTCTTTCCGTTTACAGTAAGCATGATATTGAGATAATAATTGTCGCTTACTTCTTTGGACAATAAACCTGCGTTTATTTCCACCCCCTTTTGTTTGGGGAGCATACGCTGTGCCTGTACAGCCGTAATGCTTAACATCGAAAGCATTACGGCAAAAATGTATATTCTCATTGTTCTTTCTGTTTGGATTAATTAATCTTTAGGTGCATATCCTTTATTTGCTTCGCGTTTACGAGGTCGGAATTTTCTACCTGTAAGGTTTGCTGCCTGCCGCCGTTCTTTTCAAAGATTTCGATAATCAATACCTTATCATCGGCAATGGTAAATTGGTCCAGCAGGAATACGTTTTGCTCAACGGTGTTACCCGCGATTTCATCCAGTGGTTTGTACAACCGAAGCGGCACCATCGGTTTTTCCTGTACCACCGTGCGCCTGGCTACTTTTTTATCAGCTACCTTAAAGTTCACAAAGTCAATATTGAAAGGAACGTTGCTTTTGTTCCTCAATTCGGCATGGAAATAAAACTTCCCGTTATGAACGTATATGCCCTTTAACAAAAACTGGATGCCATAGCTTTTTGAGCCAATGTGCTTAACGATTCTTTTGTTCTTTTTGTAGATCGTTTCTAATATCAGTCCGGCAAGCGAAGGCGGGTTCTTTCCAAGTTCTTCAAAAAGCACGTCATTACTATTTTCCCTGCTGGATATCTTCTGCATCGTAAGAAGATCATAGTTCATTGTTGGGGGATTTGGACTGTAAAAAACATTGAAGTTGTAAAAACGACCGTCATCGGTGATCACCGAAAAATTAGTTTCTTCATCAAAATCTCTCGCAGATGCTTTTACACGTAAGACATTTTCGGCATCCTCCGCTTTACCGGCAATGAGATACTCACTACCCAAGTCCACATATCGGATAGCCGCAGGGAAGATCAGGTGAGAAGTTTTGTTATAGGTAACCTCCATCTGGTAAGGTTCCACCTTACCCATATTTAATTTGGTTGTAGTAGTTGCAGACTGCTGTGCATACGAGTGGAAATGGCCTGCGACAATACAGGTCAAAGCCAATATACTTTTAAACAATATTTTCATTTCTTTCTTATTTATTTAGTGTTGAACAATTAGTTTTTTGAAACAAGGAACAGTTGATGACCTGCCTTGACGGTTACTTTAGGTGTTTTCACTTTTTTGGAGAAATAGCCGGATATGCCCTGTACCACGCCACGGCTCAAGTCGCCCGCCATTTGCTGTCCTGCCGAACGAGTCATCATAATGCTGGTGCCTGAAGTCTGGCTCATGTTGGAGGCGATTTGCGTTAAAGCGTTCATTTCGGGAGAATATGGTACATTTAATCCTTGCTGCCCGTCAAGACCATATACCGTAATATCTACAGGCATGAAATAGCCATCTAATTCAATAGAAGTAACTTTAAGTTGTAGGCGATTGCTCCCAAACTTGGCTCTGGCTGTTATGGTAGTTCCCTGCGGAATAATCCTATCTGTGATATGGGCAGGTTCCAACAATCGTAATTTCACATCACTGTCCTCCGTAACGGTCTGTGTTTCCTGTACCACCGCCCTGATGCTGTTTTTAGACTGTATCACCTGCTCCGAAACACCCGCTGTATAAAAACTCCGGTTCCGTGTTTGATTCCAGCTTGCAAGAAAAGCACTGTCGGTCGGTTCACGGTAAAGGGCGGAAACAGCATTTTTTCGGCTCGGGGTGAATGCCGCAAAGTGTTCCTTTTGCGTGGCCTGGGACGATACCGCTGTTGCGGAATCGCCTTTGGCTGACTGTGCAGGATTATTTATGCCTGAAGGCAGATAGCGTGAAGCCATCTCGTAAGATTTTTCCATCAGGGCCAGTTGATCCTGTACCGTAGAAGTAGGAGGTACATTCTTTTCTGCCAGTTGTTCCTTCAGTTCTTCGACCTGCTTTCGCAGTTCCTGTGTCTCGTAGTTGTTATCCTGATAGAATGAGCTCAGGGTACTCTGCGCATTGCGGTAACTATTCAGGGCAGGATTACCCGACCTTCTTTTGCCATCTTCGTAGCCAGTATCTTCTCCAATGCCTTCCTCCGGCTGTTCTATCTGTTCATCAGTTGCACTGTCAGTGCTCCAGTAGTCAGAAAGCGAGGTCAGTGCATCACGTTTTTCCTGCATTTTCTTTTCGAGCATTTCCTGTTCGTAAGCCTTTTGTTTATCAGATTGAAGTCCTGCATCGGTGGCTTGCGGCACGGCATCGTTCAAACCGATATCTTCTACTTTTTTCTTGTCAGAAGAAGGTTTAAAGATCAGGTACATGCAACCGAAAAACACAATACCCATCAGGATAAAAATGACCGGCTTTTTAAGTTTTTCTGCCTTTTTATGCACACCCTCATTGGGTGCATCTGTACCGGTTTTCTGTTCATCTTCCTCGACCAGAAAACTCACTCTTTTGTTTTCGTTATCTTTCATACATTTTATTTTTAAGAATTTTTGAAATACTGTCCTGCGATGGAACCGAGGACTTTTTTTGTTTGATAACCGGGTTCTCAATATGCTCAATGTTCATTCCCTCATTGGGTTTGCCAACATCATAACATACTTTCACGATGACGATGACAGACAGTAACGCATAACCGGCAAAGAGCAACAACATATATCGATGCTGTTTTTTCCAGGGCAATGCACGCCACCGTTCATCGAGCTTGTCGATCCGGTTATTGATGATTGTTCTTAAATTTTTCATTCCATAATTATTGTTGCGGATTTTTATAGCTTTCGCCCTGTACGGGTAACAACTTTTTGTATGGCGGCATCACTGACCATAGCAATAGACTCTTTTGATCTTGGTGCGCCAATCGTAGACAGGTTATTTAATTCCGTTTTTTTCAACAGTTGACCAAAACGATCTTTTTTCGTGACCTCCATTTTTTGGAGATTAAATTTGCCGTTCTGGTATTTTACCCACATGCTGCATTCAATTCGCGGTTTGTCTTCACCCGACCATTGCAGGTATCCCGTCAACAACAATACAGGCTTAGGTACACCCTCCGCACCATTGCGGCAGTTGTTCAGGTATTCGCCAATACTTTCTTTCAGCTTTCCGGCATACGCACCCTGCGTATGGAAATAACCGTCATATCCTTTGTCAGTAAGGATTTTCGCAAATGCGTTCAAATCTGATAATGCTTCCATAATATTGATTTTAGCGGTCTACGACCTCCACGTCTTTGTTTTCCAACACAGCAAACTTTTCGATATTGAAGCCCTGCGGGTTGTTGTCAGATCGAACAGAGTTGACCAGATAGCAGGAGGTAGCCAGGCTGCGCCTTGTTACATTGCTTGAACGGATGATAAACTGTTTGGCATAAGTTCTTACGGCATAGGGATAGTTGTCAAAATTGCAGACTACACTGTCCACTTCGATGCGTTGCTGTACGTTGCCGGATATGATCCGGTTGTAGTAACCTTTTTCCGAAAGATCCTTGTAATAGTCAAAGGCGCTTTTGTCGGCAAGGTTGAACGCCCGTTTCATATTGCTTTC
>DAOLFI010000224.1:0-5994 GCA_035326385.1 Niabella sp. | reverse complement strand
CTGAAGTGTGGCTGTTTTAATGCCGGCGCCATCTCCCCACTGCCAATCCAGCTCTGTAACTTTCCAGCCCTGCTTTTCACCATACATGCGGTACATGCGCGCTATCATTTCGGCCCAGTCCTGGCTTTCGGTGCCTCCTGCTCCTGAATTAATTTGCAGCACTGCAGGCAGTTCATCTTCAGGCTCATTCAATGTGCTTTTGAATTCAGCCTCATCCAGTACCTGTAAAGCCTTATCATACGCTTCCTGCGTTTCCGCTTCGGTAGCATCGCCCTCTTTCCAGAACTCGAATAAAACAGCAAAGTCTTCTACCGCGGTTTCAGCACTATGATACAGGTCTATCCAGTATTCATTTACCTTTAAAGTTTTAAGAATTTCGGTAGCACGCTTATTATCGTCCCAGAAACCGGGGCTTAAAGAGAGCTGCTTATCCTGTTGTATTTTTTGCGTTCGGTTCTCAACGTCAAAGAAACCTCCTTATCCCGAGAACGCGGGACCGCATATCCTGTAATTTTTCCTGTGTCATGTATGCAAATATAGAAGGATTATAACAAGATTTGAATAATGCTCCTATATTTGTTGCTGTATCAGCCTTCTGTACATTTATGAGCTTCTATAGTATGTTATCCCGGGCATGTGCTGCCTCATAAGCATTTTAATTACTGTTATATGAGAGACAGGATATCCGATAATCAAAATATTTTAAGTAAATCTCCATTGCTTATCAGCATTCTAGCTGCTGTTGTAGTTTTTGTAACCTCTATATTAATCATTGAGCAACGCAGAAGTATCATTACTACCCATGCCCGGCTGGAACTTTCTGCTGAAATGAAAAGGGTTAATGAAGAGCTTAACCTTTTTTTTGAAGATATGTATAGCGGGCTTGCTGCTATTGCAAGAATTATTGATAATAATGGGGAAGTGCATCATTTTGAGGAAACAGCAAAAGAGGTACTGAAGAATAATCCACGGCTCAGTAATATATCCCTTATTCCCGGAGGCATTGTAAAATATACTTACCCTGAAACTAACGAAGCCGCCCTGAATAAGAGCATCCTCAATACCCGCAGCAGGGAAGAAGTTGCCGGTGCTTTGGCAGCCTATCATTCAAAAAAAATAAAAATAGCCGGACCTTTTAAAAATTTTGCCAATATGGAATGTATTGCAGCAAGATTGCCTGTTTTTATAAACGGTAAATTCTGGGGATTTTCAAGCGTGGTTATAAAGCTTGAGGATTTGCTAAAAGCTACCGGCATTTCAGATACAGCACAGCTTAAATACCAGTACAGTCTATCCTATATCAGTCACCTTAATCAAAAAGAAGTATTTTTCCTGGGCCACAGACCAGATAAAAGGCAAACAGTTGTTGATGAAGATGTGCCCTATATTAACTGGAGATTTTACATTTATAGTAAAGAATCCGGGATAAGGATCTTTCTGCTGCCTGCTATTCTCTCCCTGCTCGGATCAATAATAATAGCCATAATAATCAGGAAAAGATTAGAAAGAACACTGAGACTTAAAAACCTTATTTCCCAAAAGGACAGGCAGATTGCTGATGCAGAAAAAGATTTCAAAGCAATTTTTGATAATGCCCCTATTGGTTTGGCTCTTGTTAACAGCGATGGCGTACTATTCAATGCCAACAACAGGTTCATCAGCTTCTTTGACCTGGAAACGTCTTCTGCCGAAGTATCGCAGCATCCTGTAAAACATATATTGAATGCTATAGCACATAGCGCAGAGGAATCTTCTGAAGATCACACCCAACCCATATCAGGCAGATATAAACATATAAACACAGAGGGAAAGGAGCTATGGATCAATTATAAATCATTTGCCCTGCCCTCAACTGCCGAAAGGAAGGAAAAATATGTGATAATAGCAGAAGATGTTACCGAAAAGCTGATTGCAGAACAAAAACTAAAAGTATCGGAGAAGAAATACAGGTATCTGTTTAATGAATCTCCTGTTGCGCTCTGGGAGGAAGATTTCTCAGATGCAGTAAAGCTTCTTTCTGAAAAAGGCCTGTCAGGTAAACCGGAGAAAGATGTTATTGAGTACTTTAATAAACGGCCCGACCAGCTTCCCCAGTATGCCCGTTTAGTAAAAGTAAAGTCGGTGAATGATGAATGTTTCAGACAGTATAAATTAAGCAGCAAAGAGGAATTGCTTCAGAATCTTGTTCAATATCTATCGCAGGAACCTTCAGTAACAACCATTAAGTACATTCTTGCTGCTATTTGCAGCGGCAAGCATCAGTTCAAATCAGAAAGTTCTTTTCGCACTGCCGAAGGAGAACTCCGTTATTCCGTCCTGTCGTGGCAGGTGATTCCCGGCCACGAAGAGCATTACGATCAGGTGATACTAACTACAGTAGATGTTACCGACCTGAAAAAGTCAAAAGAAGATCTGAAAAAATCTATGGAGATCCTTAATTCTCAGAATAAAAGACTTCTTGATTTTTCCTATATCGTATCGCACAACTTAAGATCCCACACCAGTAATATCCAGTCGTTAAGCGATCTTATATTATCTACGGAGTCTATAGAGGAGAAAACTGAACTCATATCACACCTGCATAAAGTTGTAAACATTTTAAACAATACTATTGAAGGACTTAACGATGTGGTGAGCATCCATTCAGATCTCGACGTAAAACGGCAGCATATTAACCTTAAAGCTGTAGCAGACAGGACCATCAATATATTAAACAATAAGATAAAACATAAAGACGCTGTTATATTAAATACCATTCCTAAAAACGCAACAATTTATTATAATAAGGCGTATATAGAAAGTATTTTACTAAATTTGATATCAAATAGCCTCAAATATTCTAAACCCGGTATTTGCCCTTTAATAAGTATTACGTACAGCGAAAATGAATCTCAAAAAGTACTTGCCGTCAGCGATAATGGAATTGGCATTGATCTTGAAAAAAATGGTCATACCTTATTTGGGCTTTTTAAAACGTTTACACATAATCCCGACTCCAAAGGTGTTGGTCTTTATATCACAAAAAGGCAGATAGAAGCTATGGGAGGGGAAATCACTGTAGAAAGTACTGTAAATGCTGGCACTACCTTTAAAATTTATTTTAAATGATGAATCAAAAAAATATACTTGTTGTAGATGATGACCCTGTTTTTAAACTGATAGCAAGAAAATTGTTTGAAAGAAGCGGAGATATGTTTAATGTAGCATTTGCAGAAAATGGTCTTGATGCCCTTCAACAGCTCAAAAAGAGAATTGAAAGTAATGATACTCCCATGCCTGATATCATTCTTTTGGATATTGAAATGCCGATAATGAACGGCTGGGCTTTTATGGACGAATTTATAAAATTACCTGAAGAACAAACCAAAGGGATTGATGTGTACACAGTAAGCTCTTCCATAGCCCAGGAAGACAAGAACAAAACGGCCTCCTACTCGCAGATCAAAGCATATATTACTAAACCCCTTACCCTGGATATTATAAAACAAATTGCAGAAGCATCATAGTTCCCGGCCCTTTCAGCACAGCCTTAATAAAGCAGCAAACATAGTATCAGCCTTATTGCTGTAACCCGTTAAAACTTCCTGCTGTACCAGCTGCATACCTTTTGCCTGTAATTCACTCACCCGTTGTTCATTTTCCTTCTTAAATACAGAACAGGTAATGTAGAGTAAGTAACCGCCCGGCTTTAAATACCGGATGGTGTTAGTTACAATAGTGCTCTGCAAACCAGCATAATCATCTACCTGGTTTTCTTTAAAAAAAGACAGCTGCTCGGGAGTTCGTGCCCATGTACCGCTGCCACTGCATGGCACATCGGCAATGATCAGATCAAACCTCTTGCGGGGCGAAGCCGTTGCAGCATCTGCAACAAAGGCAGTATAATTATTTATTCCGGCCGCAGTAAAACGCGTTTTTAAATTAAAAATGATAGAAGGCCGGATATCAGATACCGTTAATATAATATGCGGAAAAATATCTTTAACGAGGATGGATTTTCCTCCGCTTGCCGCACAACAATCCCAAACACTAATTGCCTGCCCGGGGTTTAAGATCTGAGACCGGTTCTTTTCCAGCAGCATTCCCACTTTTTGGGAATTGAGGTCCTGTATCACCGCTTCTTTATTTACTGTTATTATATCGCCGGTTGGGGTACTATTGGGTAAACGAACCGTTTTACCGGCTATTTCAAAATCAATATTTGCTGACCGCAACTTAGCAGTTACTGCTTGCTCATAACCCGGCCTGATCCGCAAAAAAAGATCGGGCTGAATAAGATGAGATTGCTCAAATGCAGTCCTGTTAATACCCGTGCTTATATCACTTTTGAAAGGGAATATATCCCCGGGCGCTTCCTGAGGCAAATTACAGGCAGCAAATAAGTCGGTCCATTCTGCTGGCCATACATCTTTTGAAAGCTGATAACCTTTGATCATTTTCTGCTCTGCTGAAAGCCACGGATATGATCTTCCCAGCCTGAAAAAACAATAGCACAATGCCGTAATCTCCCGGCGATCCCTGCTTCCAAACTTTTTATGAGCAGAATAATATTTTTTAATAAAATGTACAAACGGCACTGCTCCCTTATACTGCTCAACAATTGAAACCGCTGTATTAAGATGAGAGCGGAAACGATTAATATGCGGTATTGAAGAAGGAAGATGCTGCATCCTGTTATTATTATGAAAAATGGCCCGTGTAAAACACGAACCAATATAAAAAAATTAAATGATTAGGATATCTCTACAGTTTTCCGGCACCTCCGGCCGGCCAAAATTATAGCTCCAGCAATGCTTTTACAGGATCTTTTTGTACCAGCAACAAGGCAGGGTTTTCCAGCAATTCTTTTACGCGCACCAGGAAGCTCACCGATTCGCGGCCATCAATAATACGGTGATCGTAACTCAGAGCCACATACATCATAGGGCGGATAACTACCTGGCCATTGACAGCCACCGGGCGCTGAATAATATTGTGCATACCCAATATAGCGCTTTGAGGTATATTGATAATGGGCGTGCTCAACATAGACCCGAATATACCGCCGTTGGTAATAGTAAAAGTACCACCGGTAAGATCATCAGCCGTAAGCTTGCTGTTCTTGGCTTTGGTTGCCAGATCCACTACCGCTTTTTCAATTTCAGCCATGCCCAGGCTTTCTACATTGCGGATCACAGGCACTGTGAGGCCACGTGGTGTACTTACAGCAATGCTGATATCGGCATACTCATGGTATAGTACCTGGTCACCATCAATATAAGCATTTACGCTGGGCCACTCTCCTAAGGCAATAGCACAGGCTTTGGCAAAGAAGCTCATAAAGCCTAAGCCCACGCCATGCACCTCTTTAAACTTATCTTTATATTTTGCCCGTATATCCATTATTGGCTGCATATCTACCTCGTTAAAAGTAGTAAGCATAGCCGTAGTGTTTTTTGCTTCTACCAGCCTGCGGCTGATAGTTTTGCGCAGGTTGGTCATTTTTTCTGCACGCTGGTTACGGGTAAACAGCTCGCCGCCATCGAACGCTTTTTTACCGGGCGTAGCTAAAGCAGCCAGCACATCGTCTTTTATAATTTTTCCAGAGAAGCCTGATGGCTTAACGGTTTTGGGGTCTACTTTTTTATCGGCTATAATAGCAGAAGCAACCGGGGTAGCTTTAACATCGGCAGGGGCCGGTTTGGATGCTTCAGCTTTATTCTCTGATACTTTGGGAGCAACTGTTTCAGCTTTAGGCGCTGCAGGCTTTCCCGTAGTCTCTTTTATAACAGCAATAGTATCCCCTATTTTCAATGTATCTCCCTCGGTCACAGCCGTTTCCAATATACCTGCCAGCTCTGCATTTACTTCAAAAGTGGCTTTTTCACTTTCCAGCTCGGCTACTACTTCATCACGCGCCACGTATTCGCCTGATTTTTTCACCCACTTCAGCAGGGTAACTTCACTGATGGACTCTCCTACGGTTGGTATGATCACAGGCACTTCTTTACCTGT
>DAOLFI010000223.1:0-5997 GCA_035326385.1 Niabella sp. | reverse complement strand
AAAGTAATTACCTGTTGCAAAAAGTTAACCAGTGTGCCCTGTATAAAGCTCAGGGAACGGATGTTTTTTACTTTGCTCAGCTCAAGCTTCAGGATTTTAAAAGTATTGTTATTGAGTCGTGTTACTTCCTGCCCTGTAAGGCCCAGACTTTTTACGATCTCTATATTACGCAGGCTTTCGGTGGTAGCGCCGGCCAGAGCAGTTGTTTCTTTTACAATATTTTTCTGAATGAGCTTTATCTTTTTACTGAGTAGGCTGGTAACCAGCGCTATAAAAAATATACCGAGCGCATACACCGGCATAATACTCCAGTGCAGCCTGAATGCATAAACAGAAACGAAAACAATACTTACGATGATTACAAAAAAGACATTTACAAAACTGCTGATAAACTTTTCTGTATCTGTGCGTACTTTGGTAAGTATGGAGAGTGTTTCGCCGCTGCGCTGATCTTCAAATTCCTGGAAGGGCAGGCTCATGGAATGTTTAAGACCATCTGTAAAAATAGTAGCTCCGAATTTTTGAATGATGACGTTTACAAAATAATCCTGGAAGGCTTTAGCAATACGGCTTACCATGGCTGTGCCGATCAGGAGCAGCAGGTAAAAGAACAAGCCATGATATCCTTCTCCGCCAAAAAGATATTGATTTTCGGAACGGGGCAGGGTTTGTGCTGTATCAAAATGGCGCGGATGGTTGGCAAATAAATCCAGCAGCTTACCACTGAGCATGGGTGCGAACAGGGAAAATACCTGGTTTATTGCTGTAAGGAACAGGGCAAACAGTACCAGCCATTTGTAGGGTTTGAGATAATGTAGAAGTATGCGCATTTAAAAAAATAGTATAAAACTAAAGAGAAATGATCTGACAATAACAAAATACTCCTGTGAATGTTTGGAGAGGTTTTCCCACTTACAGGAAGACTGGGGTAACAAAGTATTGCTTTGGTTGATATATTGGTGAAACAGTTATTTATTATAATCGCAAAAACAAAATGTCATGAAAAATATTTTATTCTTCCTCCTTCTGTCAGTAAGTTCATTAGTGGTATTTGCACAAAAGCAAGTCATAGATTCTGCAAGCCCTGGCGTCCGGTTACAGGGAAGCAATATGCCTTCAAGAATATCCATGACCCCTGCAACAACCAGGCAAACACAGGGCAAAACATTTGGTGAAAAAGCAGCAACCGGGAAAATTTATGATCCTGAGCCAGCGGGGAAAGGAATACAGGAAAATGGAATAAAAAGAGTGGAATCTGCAGCCCGGGAAGAAAAAAGAACTTATACCGGCGGACGATAGGATTGTGTCCTTCCAGGCGAAGCCTTCCGCAAAGGATTCAGTGTTTCCAATCATTACTCCAGGATGCTTCTGGGAGACAGGGCCGGGAAAAGAATCTTATTTTAGCTATTTTTGGAGCAATCCCACTTTCATGGAACAGGTTTTACTGGAATATATTTCAAATAATTTGGATCTTACTGACGAAGAAGTGCAGTTCATTATTGATCTTGATATTGTTAAAACCTATGAAAAAGGAACTATACTGCTTAAAGAAGGACAGTTTTCCGGCAATGAATATTTCATTTTCCAGGGCTGCCTGAGGAGCTATTATATGATCGACGGCGTGGAGCGAACTGCTGAATTTTATACCGAGCTGGAATCTGTATCGCCGGTTTGCGTGGCAACCGGTAAGCCTTCCGAATATTATTTGTCCTGCATAGAAGAGTCGGTACTTTTGGTAGCAAACCCCGAAATACTTCAGTCATCATTTGAAAAATTTCCCAGGTTTGAGCGGCTTTGCCGTACCAGCACCGAACAACTGCTGGCGCAAAAGCAGGCTGCATTGAATAATTTCAGAATATTGAGTCCTGAGCAGCGTTATCTGCATTTACTGGACACCCGGCCCGACCTTATGCAGAGAGTACCTCAATATTACCTTGCCAGCTATCTGGGTATAACACCACAGTCTTTAAGCCGTATGAGAGCCAGGCTGGTAAAGAAATGATCCGTTTCCTTTTTTGTATTTATTAACTAAAGTGAACCGGCCACAGCTTTTTGCTTTTTACTATTGCATTTTGTTTACAATTAAAAGCAGCAGATATGAAGCAATTGATGAAGGCGGTCATTTGCACCCGTTATGGTGCACCGGATGTTTTACGGATCAGGGAAGTTCCGAAACCTGTTTGCGGTGATCAGCAAATTGTTGTAAAGATTGTGGCTACTGCGGTCAATTCAGGTGATGTAAGAGTGAGGGGACTGAAAACTACCGGCTTTTTAAAGCTGGTAATGCGGTTTGTTTTAGGGTTTTTCAAACCCCGGAAAGCGATCTTGGGCACTGTGTTTGCCGGTGTTGTAAATGAAGTTGGTAAAGATGCAAAACAATATAAAGTTGGAGAAAAAGTATTCGGTGTGACAGGATTTGGTTTTGGAACCTATGCAGAGTATATTGCGCTTTCTGAAAATGCCATCATGACGCCTATACCTGCTAATGCCAGTTTTGAAGAGGCTGCGGCCTTGCCTTTCGGATGGCATACAGCCATTTACTTTTTGAAGAAGGCAGGGGTTGAGACTTTTAAAAATCCCAGGGTGCTTATTTATGGTGCAACCGGATCGGTAGGTACTGCGGCCGTTCAGTTAGCCCGGTATTATAATGCCACTGTAACAGCAGTTTGCAGTTCAGGGGGTAAAGAATTAGTTCGGGAATTAGGCGCCGCAGCTATTATTTGCTATGATAAAGAAGATTTTACAAAAACAACTGAAAGGTTCGATATTATTTTTGATGCGGTTGGGAAAACTTCAAAAAGGCAGTGTCGCCATTTATTAAAGGCCGGTGGTAAATATGTAACAGTTGGAGGATTAGCTATTGCTGCTGAAAAAAAAGAGCAGCTGCAATTGGTTTGTAAGCTATTTGAACAGGAGAAATGCGTTGCTGTTATAGACAAAATATACAACTTTGATAACATAGTTGAAGCGCACCGGTATGTGGATACTGGCAGCAAAAAAGGAAATGTTGTTGTGCGAGTAAATCCTAAGTTCTAAATCTCAAATTTCAAATCAGAAATTGTTACCCTGCCCAGCCTTCCCTGTCCAGACTCCTGTACTGGATCGCTTCGGCGAGATATTCCGGCTTGATATTTTCGCTGCCTTCCAGGTCGGCAATGGTACGTGATACCTTTAAAATACGATCATAAGCACGGGCAGAGAGGTTGAGCTTTTCCATAGCAGCTTTTAACAGCATTTGCCCTACATTGTCTATTATACAAATCGCTTTAAGCATTTTACTGCTCATCTGGGCATTAGCATAAATGCCGGGATGAGCTTTATAGCGTTCAGCCTGCACTTCTCTTGCCTTAATCACTTTTTCACGGATGGTTTCAGAGCTTTGTTCTTTGCGGATATTGGACAGCTCGCTAAATGGCACGGGCGTTACTTCCACATGCAGGTCGATCCTGTCTAATAAAGGCCCTGAAATTTTGTTCAGATATTTCTGCACAGCCCCGGGCGGGCAGGTACATTCTCTTTCTGGGTGATTATAAAACCCGCAGGGGCAGGGATTCATAGAGGCGATAAGCATAAAGCTGGCGGGAAAATCCAAAGCCACTTTAGCCCTCGAAATAGTAACGCGCCTTTCTTCCATAGGCTGGCGCATTACTTCCAGCACGGTACGTTTAAATTCGGGCAACTCATCTAAAAATAAAACGCCATTGTGTGCCAGCGAAATTTCTCCTGGTTGCGGATTACCGCCGCCTCCCACTAATGCTACATCAGAAATAGTATGGTGCGGGGACCGGAAAGGCCGCTTTGAAATCAATGTAGCATTTTCCGGCAGCTTGCCTGCAACGGAATGGATCTTGGTGGTTTCCAATGCCTCCTGTAAGCTAAGCGGCGGTAAAATGGTAGGCAAACGCTTTGCCAGCATGGTTTTACCGGCACCGGGCGGTCCTATCAATATGGCATTATGTCCACCTGCTGCTGTAATTTCCAGCGCACGTTTTATATGCTCCTGGCCTTTTACATCAGCAAAGTCAATTTCAAAATCGTACTGGGAATGAAAAAATTCTTCGCGTGTGTTTACTACAATTGGTTCAAGCCCCGTTTCACCATTTTCAAAAAATTCAATTACCTGCTTAATATTATCTACGCCATAAACGTTCAGATTATTTACCAAGCCGGCCTCCCTGGCATTGGCTTTTGGAACGATCAATCCTTTAAATTCCTGTTTACGGGCCTGTATGGCTATAGGCAGTGCTCCCTTAATAGAACGTATCTCTCCATCAAGGCTTAGCTCTCCCATAATGACATAATTATTCAGTGCCTCCACATTTTCAATTTGTTCTGATGCCGCTAAAATGCCCATAGCAATGGGGAGATCGAAAGCAGTGCCGCTTTTCTTAATATCGGCGGGTGCTAAGTTTACTACCACTTTGGTGCGTGGCATATCATAGCCATTGGTTTTAATGGTGCTTTCAACGCGTTGCAGGCTTTCTTTTACGGCATTATCAGGCAGGCCAACAATCGAAGGGTCTTTACCGCTCGTCATCCAGTTCACTTCAATAGTTATCGGTACCGCTTCAACGCCATAAACGGCACTGCCGTTTATCTTCACTAACATAGGCTGAAGATAGTTAAAAAGTTAACAAATTGGAAAGTTGGAAGAAGCATTTGCAATTTGAGGATTTAAGCAGCTATTTATTCGCTTTAAAAACGCTGGGCTTACACTTGTACGTAATTTCCGAAGGCTGGCTGGTAAGTGACAGTTATGCACTGGTCGGGTCCAAAGGTCCAGAGGACTCCCAAGGAGACCCTCTGGGAGAGACCGACGTAAATGAGAATTAAGACCTAATGAAATGTTTTGTTTAAAAGTCGCCACAGGCGACAGCATAAAATTGCGAAGCGAGGGTGCTTCGCATAGCGCATTAAAAATCTCAAATCAGCAATTTCCACTTATTTTTTCCCTGCCACATCCAGCTTCACTTTTACATCATCGCCCATAGTCATACTGTTGCCTCCAATGCCGTAATCATGGCGGTTTAAAGAAAACTCTGCAATAAAGTTATAACCATCACTGGCAGGTTTTGCTATAAAGTCGAATTGTATATTTTTTGAAACACCGTGCATGGTAAGCACCGCTTTCGCAAAATAAATATTATTGCCTTTGGCCTGTATACCGGTTGTTTTTATGGCAATTACAGGATATTTTTCTGCATCAAAAAAATCGGGTTTTTTCAGGTGGTTGTCCCTGCGTGTATTATTGGTATTGATGGTAGCTACATCTACCGTTACGTCAAATAGGCTTGCTTTTGGTTTTTTGGGGTTAAAAACCATTTTTCCTTTCAAACCTCTCAGTGTACCATCTACCCCTATTCCCATGTTTTTAATAACAAAGGATATTTTGCTATCTGCATCAGAAGGGGTAAGGGTTTGAGCAGACGAACCCAGGTAGAAAAATGAAACCAATAAAAGCGCCAACATTTTTTTTAACATAGCTGGTTTTTTATTAATTGAGTAGTAATGTTAAAAATATACACTTAATAATAACACCTGTAACCTGGTTTTTGTTAAAAAACTATTGATTTATCACAGTAAAGTTTTTGAAAGGCAGAGGCTGGTGGCTGCTGAATACCCATTTTGGAATATTGTTGCTATCTTGTGTTTTAAAACAGATTAATATGCGAATTACGCTGATAATAATTACTGCAATTTTTGTAAACGCCTGCTCCACCCCATCGCACGTGCCGCAGAAAAAAGAACAGAAGGGTGATGAGAGCCCGCTGCTGGTTGTTCCAACGCCTGATATCAGGTCTTTTCAAAAAGAGCTGGCAGGTACATGGAAGATCATCAGTATGCGCAGGCAGCAGAAAGCCGACCTGGAAACGCTTTCAGATGTTACCCTGAAATTTGATGAGAAGGATACGAAATTTTCCGGCAAAGCGCCCTGCAACTCCATATTTGGAACTATCCAGCTGAATGGTTACAGTATCCGGTTTCTAAATATAGGCA
>DAOLFI010000222.1:0-6003 GCA_035326385.1 Niabella sp. | reverse complement strand
ATTGAACAGGCCGCTTCCATTACGCTTAATTACCGGCAGGATGTACTTACTCTGGAATTCTCTTCCCTTGACTTTACAGCTCCGCAGCAAAATAAATACCGATACCGGCTGGCGGGGATAGATAAGGACTGGATAGAAAGTGGTACCCGGCGTACAGCTACTTATCTGCATTTGCCATCCGGAACTTATACATTTGAGGTACAGGGCAGTAACAGCCAGGGTATATGGAGCGACCATATCGCAACATTAAAAATAAAGGTATTGCCGCCCTGGTGGCGAACGGGGTGGGCTTATATTATTTATGCATTGCTGATCACTTTGGCTATAAGAACCTATATGAGGTTTAAGATTAACAAAGCAAAGCTCCGGGCGCAGCTGGGTTACGAGAAGTTAGAAGCGCAAAGAGTAAAAGAATTAAATAATATCAAAACACAGCTTTATACCAATATTACGCATGAATTTCGTACACCTCTTACCATTATAATGGGCATGGCCCAGCAGGTAATAGAGAAGCCCGATGAGCAGTTTGGTATTCGTATGAACATGATCGTTCGTAATGGACGTAGCCTGCTGAATTTAGTGAATCAATTGCTGGATCTTTCCAAACTGGAAAATGGTAAAATGTATTTACAGTTGTCGCAGGGCAACATTATTCGCTTTCTGCGTTACATAGTTGAGTCCTTTCATTCATTGGCTGAGAGCCAGCAGAAACAGCTGCATTTTCTTACCGATATCAATACGCTGTATATGGAATATGACGGCGGAAAATTGCAGCAGATCGTTTCCAACCTGTTATCCAACGCTATTAAGTTCACGCCTGAGAAAGGAAATATTTATATCAGTGTAACAGAAAATATACTGCTTGGCGCTGAAGACCAGCCGGTATTGATCATTAAAGTGAAAGATACCGGTATAGGTATTCCCCAGGATCAGTTGCAATATGTTTTTGATCGTTTTTACCGCTTAGATAACAGCCATACCCGTAAAACAGAAGGAGCGGGTATTGGTCTGGCGCTGGTAAAAGAGCTGGTAAAGCTAATGAATGGAGAAATAGCAGTAAAAAGCCCGCCGCCCGGGGCTTTTAAGGGAAGTGAGTTTACCGTATCGTTTCCACTCAGGAAAATATCGCCCGTGGAGGAAAATATCTCCGAAGATTTCCGGGAACGATTCGTCTCTTTAGAAACAGTGCAAACAGGCCGCACAGTAGCAGAGACTGCGGACAATATAAATGCGCCGCTGATATTACTGGTAGAAGATAATGCCGATGTAGTGGCATATACCGCCTCCTGTCTGGCCGGTTACAGGCTGGCTGTGGGTAAAGATGGAAGGGAAGGGCTGGATATAGCTATAGATATGATTCCTGACCTTATCATTACAGATGTGATGATGCCGTTCATGGATGGTTTTGAGCTGGTAGGCAAATTACGGGGAGATGAAAAGACCAGCCATATTCCTGTTATTATGCTGACTGCAAAAGCTGATGCGGGCAGTAAAATAGAAGGCCTGCAGCAAGGGGCGGATGCATACCTGGAAAAGCCTTTCAACAGGGAAGAGCTGCTGGTAAGAGTGAAAAAAATGCTGGAGGCACGCGAAATGTTGCAGCAGTACTATCTCAAAAAAGCAGGTATAAGTGAAGAAATGCTACCCGAAACAATTATAGTGCCTGGTCAGGCCGCCGGCTATCCTATTGAAGACGGTTTTGTAAAACGGGTGAGGGAAGCAGTAGAACAGCATCTGACCGATATCAATTTCACGGTAGAAAAGTTGTGCAGGCTGGTTTTTATGAGTCACTCACAACTGCACCGTAAATTAGATGCCCTCACCGGCTGCTCTCCTAATAAATTCATCAGGATGATCAGGCTTAAAAAAGCAAAGGAATTATTACAGGATCCGGCTAACAGCATTGCTTCGGTTGCTCTGGACTGTGGCTATAACGATCCTGGTTATTTCGCAAGGGTGTTTAAGCAGGAGTACAGTGTTACACCGCAGGAATGGAGATCTGGTAAATAGCCGGTTTAAAGTTCATCCCCAAGCTTTTTGGTGGGCTTTTTGCTTTGTAGCTGATATGAAAAGTTTTTTGTTAGGTTCAGAAGGCTGGGACTTTTTACCCGAAGTGCTGCTGCGCTGCTTTATTTCATTTATTGTTGTTTTGCTGGCTTTAAGGCTTACCGGTAAAAAAGGCGTGCGCCAGCTTACGGTATTTGAGCTGGTTATTATTTTAACGCTTGGTTCGGCTGCCGGGGACATGGGCTTTTACAGTGAAGTGGGCATACTGCCGGCTGTACTAACTATTGTAAGTATTATAATTTTTTACAGGGCAATTACCTACCTGCTTTTAAAGTCAGACAAAATAGAAAAGCTGGTTGAAGGAGAGCCTGTAGTCATCATAAAAAACGGCCGGTACACAGAGGAGATCGTAAAAAATGAAAATATATCTTTCGATGAGTTTTTTATGGAGTTGCGGCTGGCAGGCATAGAGCACCTGGGCCAGGTAAAATACGCTATTCTTGAAGTAAACGGAGGTGTCAGCGTTTTTAAACAATCCAAAAACCATATAAAGCCGGGCCTGCACATCCTGCCCCATAAAGTTAAAAAATTCTATACAGCACAATACCCCCAGGATGGGCTTTATGCCTGTGTTTGTTGTGGTTATACCGAATCTAAAATACAGGGACCCATTGATGCCTGTAATAGTTGTGGAAAGGTTAAATGGTCAGAAGCAAGCGATGCCGAATGGATATAAAAATAGTATAGTATCTTTGCCCCTTAATTTTTTGTAGAAAATGAGCAAAAAAGGGAAAGTTCTGGTGGCTATGAGCGGCGGTATTGATAGTACCGTAGTGGCCCTTATGCTGCATCATGAGGGGTACGAAGTAGTGGGAATTACCATGAAGACATGGGATTATGCACAAAGCGGAGGCAGTAAAAGGGAAACAGGATGCTGTAATGTAGACAGTTTCAACGATGCCCGTATGGCAGCGGTACAGCATGGTTTTCCCCATTTTATATTAGATATACGCGAAGAATTCGGGGATTTTGTAGTAAACGATTTTGTGGAAGAATACCTGGCCGGGCGCACGCCCAATCCATGCGTGCTTTGTAATACCCATATTAAATGGCGGGCGCTTTTAAAAAGAGCCGATGCCCTGGGTTGTGAGTTTATTGCAACCGGACACTATGCAAAGATCCGTCAGCATGATAATGGCCGCTATGTCATCAGTAAAGCAGTAGACGCTACCAAAGATCAAAGCTATGTGCTTTGGGGACTGCAGCAGGATCTGCTCAGCCGTACTTTATTACCATTGGGAGGGTATCACAAAACAGAGATCAGGCAGATGGCTGTTGACTATGGTTATCCGGAGCTGGCTAAAAAAAGCGAAAGCTACGAGATTTGTTTTGTACCCGATAATGATTACCGGGGCTTCCTAAAACGCCGTGTGGAAGGGCTGGAAGAACAGGTGAACGGCGGACATTTTATAGATAAAGCGGGTAATATACTGGGCAAGCATAAAGGCTATCCGTTTTACACTATCGGGCAGCGTAAAGGACTGGACATTGCTTTAGGTAAGCCGGCTTTTGTAACCGAAATCAATCCCTCTACTAATACCGTAACCCTGGGCGATGAGACCGATCTGGATAAAAACGAAATGCTGGTAGGTAAGCTGAATATGATCAAGTATGAAACGGTTACGCCCGGCATGGAAGCTGTTACAAAGATCCGGTATAAGGACAGTGGCACTTTGTGTAACCTATACCCTGAAAACGGTAATATGCGTGTAAGCTTTTATCAGAATGCCAAAGGAATAGCGCCCGGGCAAAGCGCTGTTTTTTATGAAGGTGATGATGTTATTGGCGGTGGCATCATCCAATTAGGGAAAATGGTATAAATTAGCCGGTAAAATAATGATGAAGCCTGTATCCATTCCGGCTTATGTATGGCTGGCTGTCAACTTTAAAAAATACAACTTGGTTAAGTACCTGTACTTCCTGCTCCTCACGGTTCTGCTCTTTTCCTGTGCGGAAAAAAAAGAAATTTTTGAAACGGAGAGCATAGCAGATTACGTGCCGCTGGCCATAGGTAAATCTATTACCTACCGGCTGGACTCTACTGTTTTTGCAAGAAGCGGTACGGTTATAGAAGTACATAAATACCAGTTAAAGCATACCATTACCGGAGAGACTACTGATAATAACGGGCGAAAAACTTTTATTATACAAAGGCATCTCAACAATGAAACAGCCAGTGGCAGCTGGGCGCATAACGGTACTTATTTTATTACTCCTTACGACAATAAAATTGAAGTGTTGGATAACACCATGCGTGTGGTTACTTTGCAGGCGCCTTTAAAGCGGGACTTTACCTGGAAGGGCAACAGTCAGCTGCCTTTTGCGCCTTATGGACCTTTGTTTGATATGAGCACCGGCTATGATATGAACACCTGGAGCTTTGTGTATTCAGATTTTGGAAATGAGACGCTGGAAGGCCAAACGTACAATAATGTATGGACTGTAGAGCAGCACAACGAAACAATGAATATACCGCCTACTCCGGAAACAAGGATAGGAACCAAAGAAGTATCTGTTGAAAAATATGCAAAGGGTATTGGCCTGGTGTATAAGGATTTCCACCTTTATGAATACCAGGGTGCCGGTGGTTCCGGTAACACATCGGCCCATTATACCGGCTTTGGTATTACCATGTGGATAGTGGGGCATAATTAAGTTGCTGGTTACAGGGTACAAGGTTTCAGACCAAAAATCAACCATCCCCGCCTGACCGAATGATTCGATCAGGCGGGGATTATTGCGTATTGAAAACTGGCTATTTGTAGCCTGGATACTGGGTGCGGGTTACTGGTTGCTGGTTACAGGCGGAGACTTAACATTCTACATTTAATATTCTACATTTTACGTTCTCTGTATCTTGTCAACTATCATCTGTCATCCGTCAACTAAACCGCCTCACGGCATCAGGTAACTTACTCCTTCCAGCGCCAGGTCGGTATCCGGAAATATTTCCCGTGTTTCAGTTTCAAAGTCCTCAAGTGTATCGTAACGGCTGCTGAAATGGCCGATCAGTAATTTTTTTACACCGGCCAGCCGGGCTATTTTTCCCGCCTGTCTGGTAGTAGAATGAAACCTTGCGTTGGCAATTTCGGCAAAAGTATCCAGGTAGGTGGTTTCATGATAAATCATATCTGCGCCTTTTATATGATCAAGGATGCGCTCATCATAACGGCTATCGGCGCAAAAGGCATACATTTTAGCTTTATCGGCAGGGAAAGGAAGCAGCTCGTTTTTAATAACACTTCCTCCGGGCGTTACATAATCCCTGCCTTCTTTCAGATGATGGTAAAAGTTTACTGGTACTTCCGTGGCCTTAACCGCGTCAATATTCATCTTCCGCAGCTTTTCAATCTCTTTAAAAACAAACCCGTAACATTCTATGCGATGATCGGTTCTGAAACAGCTTACTTCCACTCCGTCAATAGTCGCTAAAATTCCGCTGCAATTGATAGTTATAAATTTTAGCGGAAAGCAAAGTGTGGTATGGGCTGCATCAAGCTGCATCTGGATAATTTCCTGCAGCGGTTCAGGCGCCACAATAGTAAGCTCCTGCTGGCGGCCTAACAGGGCAAACGAATTAATAAGGCCTACCAGGCCAAAATAATGGTCGCCATGCAAATGGGAAATAAATATATGAGAGATCTTGCTTCTCCTAATCTTATACTTTATAAGCTGTATTTGTGTACCCTCTCCACAATCAATCAGAAAATTACGTCCGGGCAAAGTCAATACCTGGCTGGTAGGATGCCTGTCAAAAGCAGGAATGGCCGAGTTATTACCAAGTATAGTGATCGCAAACATTTGAAATTACAGGTTAGGTTAAAAAACAATCATTCATCCAGCGGGTCCTCATCCAGCAGTTCCCGCTCTATTTCTTCCATCTGCACAATGTCAGCAGCTTCGCTTTGCGTGGGCGCAACATTTAAAAGCTCTAAA
>DAOLFI010000221.1:0-6077 GCA_035326385.1 Niabella sp. | reverse complement strand
ATCCGGCATAATGTACGATGTACGGTATCCGGTTGTACGACAAAAAGCGAAAGGCTGAAAGCAGGAAGCTAAAAGCTCTTTTTACTACGATTGAACATTGATATATTGAAAATTGATTATTGAATATTCCTATTGTGTATAGAATATCAGAACACTCAATTTTCAATACGCAATAATCCCCGCCTGTCCGGACGGGCAGGAATGCTCAATACACTGCAGAAACAATTTGGTCAACTTCACCAACTTTAAACTACCATCACACAAACCCGACACAATCAAGTAACCAGCAACCAGTAACCAGCATCTATGAACCACGAATTATAAGCTGTTTCACAGTTGCTCTGTAAAAGCGGCCAGGCTTTCAAACAGCAAATCTATATCAGGATGAGGCAATGTTACATCTTTTTTTGTTGAAGTGACGAATACCGTGTACATACCTGCATAACGGCCAAACTTCATGTCGCTCAGGCTATTGCCCACGATCAGGGATAGGGTGAGGTCAATATCCGGGAAATCGCTCACTGCCCTAAAAGCCATACCGGGATTAGGTTTTCGGTTGAAAGACTTACTTTCTGTATCCGTGCAAAAGTAAATTTTATCAATATTGCCACCCGCATTTTCAATACCATCCAGCATTTTCCGGTTCATGGCAATCAGGTTATCGTAGCTGATGATCCCACGTCCTACACCTCTTTGGTTGGTAACTACAATGATCCGCTTAAATTTTTCAGTGAGCTTTTTAAATAAACCGGGTGCTCCATCAGTAAACTGAAACTCTTCGGGTGTTGTAATATAACCGCCAGGATTATCATGATTGATAACGCCATCCCGGTCTAAAAATAAGGTCCATTCCCTGTTGATCTGGTTTAGACTGGGGGGTGCTTTTATAAACTCTGTTTGCGCCCTGTTATAATCTTCAGGTATGCCTATGTCAATAAAGTAAGTGTCCCTGGCTATGCCCGAAAAATGCCCTTCATCAACAAATTGTTCCAGGTAGTCTTTTTCAAAAGAAAATTTTTGAGCAAAGCTTTTGGAAAGAAACGCTTTTTTGTTAATAAGGTATAACCCGGCGTTGATCAGCCCCGATTCATAATATTGTTTTTCTTTAAAGCTGCTGATCGTATTGTTCCCGTTAAGCGTTACTACTCCATAGCGGTCAAAGTTTTGCATAGGTTTTAATGCCAGTGTGCAGGCCGTATTATGTTGCAGATGCTGCGCTAACATTGCCTTTGCATCAAAATGAAACATCGTATCGCCATTAGCTATAAAAACATTTTCTGCAGAGGTTTTTTGCAATGCAAACTGGATGGCGCCGCCGGTTCCCAGGGGCTCAGCTTCAATTACATAGTCATAATCCAGTGAAGGGAACTCTTTTTGCAGCCATTCCAGGATGACTTCGTGCATATAACCCAGGCTGAATACAATTTTTTCGATACCCTGCATACGCAGGTAATTGATAACGTAATATAAAAATGGCCTCCCGGCTACAGGGGCCATACATTTGGGCAGATCGGGAACAGCAGAACGGAGGCGTGTGCCGAGACCGCCGGCTAGGATGAGGGCGACCCCATCCCCATCCTTCCCCAGGGAGGAAGGGCTTTTAGACGCTGAAAGTTCCTGTTGTATATTGGTTGTTCGTGAACTCATGAATCAGGATGTAAGTTTATTCATGTTGTTATAATTCCTTTTTCAGAAGTTAGGAACCTGCAAAATATTTTTCCTCTACCAGCTGGCAAATAATATGGCCTAACAGCATGTGACACTCCTGTATGCGCGGTGTATCGGCGGAAGGAATGTTAACAAGATGATCGCTTAATGGTTTCATATTTCCCCCACTTTCCCCGGTGAAGCCAATGGTAATCATTTTTTTACTTCGCGCCGTTTCAAAGGCCTGCACAATATTTTTTGAATTTCCGGAAGTGCTGAGCCCGATCAGTACATCGCCGGGCTTACCCAGGCCCTGTATGAGCCTTGCGTAAATAAGATCGAAACTGTAATCATTTGCAACAGCGGTAAGGTAAGAAGTGTTGCAGTGTAAAGCTTCCGCAGGAAGTGCCTGCCGGTCTTTATAAAATCTTCCGCTAAACTCGGCCGCAAGGTGTTGAGCATCAGCAGCGCTGCCGCCATTGCCGCAAAAATATACGCTGTTTCCCTTTTTGAAAGTGTCTACAATCAGCGCTACAATTTGCTGAACGGTAGTGAGTAAAGCATCATTTTGTAAAACCGACTGTTTTACATCAACAGAGGACTTAATGAGTTGTTGTATTTGTTCTTTCATATAATTTTTGTTTTAACGCCCTTTCTCTGTGTACCTTGTCAGGCTGGTTTGAGGAAGAGGCGGGATTTATACACTCCATGTTTTTAAGCCATGCTTGGTAAACTGGTAGTTGCGGTTGACGCCGCCAAATTTATCCAGGGCTTGCTGAACCTTATATTTGGTGTTGCCGGGGCAATAAAAGATCATAAATCCACCACCACCGGCGCCGCTTATTTTTCCACCGGTAGCACCCGATGCTTTGGCTGCGCTGTAAATATCATCAATAAGCTGGTTGTTGATGCCTGCTGCCATTTTCCTTTTTTGTTCAAAGCCGATATTGAGTATCTGTCCTATTTCATGCAGCTGGCCTTTGAGCAAAGCCTCTTTCATCATTTGTGCCTGGTGCTTCAGCTCGTGCATGGCATCTATGGATGTTTGTTTTTTTGCCGTTACATTTTTGCTTTGCTCTTCAATGATTTTTGCAGATTCCCTGCTGGTGGACGTATAGTAAAGCAGCAGGTTGTTCTCCAGCTCATCAAGGTAGCGCTGCCTGATGCGTAAAGGGTTTACAATTACTTTATCATCTTTATAAAACTCCATGAAGTTCACACCGCCAAAGGTAGCTGCATATTGATCCTGTCTTCCTCCTGCAAGTTTCAGGTCGTTTCTTTCAATATCATAGGCATAGTGCGCAATATCGTACTCACCTAAAGGTAGCTGAAGCATTTCTGCAAAGGCGCCTACAATAGCTACTACAAGAGTGGAAGAGGTCCCCAGACCAGAACCTGCCGGTGCATCTACATAAGTGCTTAGCTTGAAGCATGTTTTTTGAAAAGGGTAATCTTTCTGGATGCGGTTGTAAACACCTTTTAACAGATCCAGGTGCCCGTTCAACGGCAATTGCCCGGCCCAGTCAAATGCTTCTCTTTCATCACGGTCAAACGCCTCTAAAGTAATCCTGTTGTCACCGGTTATTTCGATAGTGGCATTGGCATTCAGTGAAATAGTGGCGTTTAATATGGCGCCGCCAAATTCATCGCAGTAGGGGCTTACATCTGTACCGCCACCGGCCAATCCTATTCTTAAAGGTGCTTTACTTCTGTGGATCATTTCTCTGACTATGATTTTTATGATTTGTTTGATTCGCTTTGGAATTTTTAATTTTGAAGTCGCTTAAAATTAAGGCTGGCTTCTCCAAAGTTGATCAATAATCCTATTTCTAAATTGTTTGCTTCAAGATAGTTAATTGCTTGTGCAAAATGTGCATTATCCAAGCATATTTTGGCTTTTAGTTCAACCGAAATAACATTCTCTACCAAAAAATCAACGCGTCTTTTTCCAATTTGTTGATCTCTGTAATAAATTGGCATCTGAAACTCACGTTTAAAAGGAATTCCGGTAAGCGCCATTTCAATTTCAGGTGCACGCTGGTATATCACTTCCTGGAATCCGTTACCAAGTGTTTGATGAACCGTCATTGCACATCCGATAATTTTTGATGTGATGTCAGAATATTTATATCTGTTATCGATCATATTTAATCAATAGAATCATAAAAATCACAGGTTTGTATTATCGCATTTACAATATTTGCCCAGCTGTATTTTTCTTTTTCGCTGCGAAGATGTGGAATAAAATGGTTTTCTCCTAATTCATAAAAGCGTCTGATAGCACCGGCAATAGCTGATGACTGTGGCTCAACAACCAGGCCGCATTTCCCATCTGGCACAAGAGCCGGTAATCCCCCCACATTGGTAACAATCATAGGTTTTTCAAAATAATAGGCGAGGGGCGTAACGCCGCTTTGAGTAGCGTTTTTGTAGGGCTGTACCAACACATCACCTGCACATAGATAATACCTTACTTCACTGTCGGCAATAAAATTTGTTTTAAGTATTAACATATCCTCAATACCCAGTTCTTTAATAAGGTCTGTATAAGATTGCTCATCTTCATAAAACTCGCCTGCTATAAGCAGTTTAAGATTTGAGGTTTGAGATTTCAGATCTGCAATCGCGTTCAGCAACAGATCCAGTCCCTTATATTTCCTGATAAATCCAAAAAATAAAACAATCTTATCGGACTGAGATATGCCCAAATGCTTCCTGGCCTGGTCTTTAGGCAGTATATCCCCAAAATTATCATAAAGCGGATGCTGAACTAAACGTGCAGGCTTTTGAGAAAAGGTTCGCAGGTCATTCAGTACTTTTTCGCTCATGGTAATAAACCCGTCAACGGCTTTTACAAAATACCGCGTAAATGCTTTATCTCCCGGCCTTTTTTCGTGCGGAATAATATTGTCTGCAATGCAAATAACCTTTGTATGCCTGTTTTTCTTTACCTGCCGTAAAATAGTGCCTAACGCAGGTCCCATCAAAGGCAGCCAATATCGAACTACAACAATATCCGGTTTTTCCTTTCTGAGTTGTTTGCCCACTTTCAGCCAGTTGAGCGGATGCACAGAATTTATTAAAGAGCTGATAGTAATACCTTCCGGTGCCGGCTCGTCACTGTACTGCGTTTTACCGGGAAACAGGAAAGACGGGTATTGCAGGCTGAAAGAAACGATAGCACACTCATGTCCCATTGCTATAAATTCTTTCGCAAGACGGTGATTAAAAGTGGCTAAGCCTCCGCGTAAAGGGTGTGCCGGACCTATAATGATTACTTTGGCCATATATTTCAGCAAATATAGTTTACAGGTGGATTAGTTGAAAAGTTAAGAGTTATAACATTTTCCCGATTCTTGAGGCCACGAACCATGATGGCCGGAAAGTTTTTGGGTTGATAAGTTAACAGGTTGACAAGCTGGTATGGTCTTGTTAGCTTTTAAACATATAAACTTTTCAACTAATCATTTACATTTGCCGCATGAGGCGCAGTACAGAAGATACATATAAGCATAAAGGATTAAGAAAGAAACTGGTGGATGGCATACGTGCTAAAGGGATTAAAGATGAAAATGTATTAAATGCCATCAATACGGTTCCACGCCATTTTTTTATGGATTCTGCTTTTGATGATGTAGCTTATGTAGATAAAGCGTTTCCCATCGGGGAAGGTCAAACTATTTCCCAGCCCTATACAGTGGCTTACCAGTCGGAGCTGCTGCAGATACAAAAAGGTGATAAAGTGCTTGAAATAGGTACGGGAAGCGCTTATCAGGCAGTGGTTCTGGCAGTAATGGGAGCCAAGGTTTTCACCATTGAACGTCAGAAAAAACTGTATGATGAAAACAGCCGGTTTGCTTACCTGAAGCAGTACCGGTTTATTAAAACTTTTTTTGGAGATGGATTTAAAGGATTACCTACTTATGGCCCTTTTGATAAAGTGATAGTAACTGCTGCTGCACCGGAAGTTCCGCCCAGGCTGATAGAACAGATGAAAGTGGGAGGTAAGATGGTGATACCCGTTAATGTGGGAGAGGTGCAGCAAATGCGCAGGGTAACGAAGCTTGAAGAAGGTATAGATATTGAGTATTTTGATAATTTCTCATTTGTTCCTATGCTGGAAGGAAAAAACTCTTAACTACTGCTGATGAAAGGCACACTGCGTATTTTTTTCACAGGTATGTTTATCAGCTTTTTAGGTACCCTGCCATTGGGTACGCTGAATATTGCTGCCATGCAGATATCCATAGCAGAATCTGTTCGCAACGCCATACTTTTTTCTTTAGGTGCATTAACTGCTGAAATGGCGTATGTGCGTATATCGCTGGTAGCAATGAACTGGGTACGCAGGCAGGAAAAAATATTCAAGCTGCTGGACTGGCTTACCTTACTCATTATTGTTGCGCTTGCTGTAGCCAGTTTTATTGCTG
>DAOLFI010000220.1:0-6094 GCA_035326385.1 Niabella sp. | reverse complement strand
ACTATTTTCCACGCAAACCAGGCTGGTGTGCGGACGGTGCACATCATCGGGTTGCAGGGCTTCTAGTACCTGTACTGTATTGATCCGGCCTCTGTCACCCCGCAATAGTTTTACAGAACATCCCGAATTAAAGGCAATGCCACCCCCTTCATACTGGTAAATATGTGCATCTGCATCGCAGATTACTTCATCGCCGGGTTGTGTGTGGCATTTAATGGCAACCTGGTTGGTCATGGTGCCGCTGGGGCAAAACAACGCTGCCTCTTTGCCAAACAGGGATGCCGCCAGTTGTTCCAGCTGGTTTACAGAAGGGTCTTCGCCGAAAACATCATCGCCTGTGGGCGCTTTCATCATGGCTTCCAGCATAGCGGGAGAGGGCTGGGTAACCGTATCAGAACGAAAATCAATATAAGGATTCATAAAATGTTATTGCACCAAATTTAGTTTAAGTACGGCATTTGCACGAAGTTTGTGTTGTATCTTTGAGGCTGATGGAAAAAGCAGAACTATTAAAGAAGATAAAAGAAACCGTGCATGGCGTAGAACCCGGTGCAACGGTGATCCTTTATGGTTCTTATGCCAGGGGGGAGGAGAATATGCATTTAGATATTGATCTTTTGATACTGGTAGATAAGGATATGTCCTATGCCGATGAAAAAAAGATAAGGTATCCTTTGTTTGATCTGTGGTTTGATCCGGGGTTAGTTATTAGTCCGTCAGTTTATTCAGTAAAAAACTGGGAAACTAAGTATTATATCACACCTTTTAAGAGAATGCGAAGAAGGAGGATATCACTTTATGACAGATCGTAACAGTGCGATTAAAGCGGGGCATTAAACGGGCTGTTTTTTATGAGACAGGAAAGCGGTTATAGTGATATAACAGAAATAAACAAAGAGGTGATAAATGAATTGTTAGGTGCAACTCAGGATTTTATATCTGAAATAGAAAAACTAATTAAAACACAAGAATAAAGTTTTGTTATGCCATCATTTGATTTTGTAAGTAAGGTAGATGCCCAGGCGCTGGATAACGCAGTGAATGTGGTATCAAAAGAAATTTCCAACCGGTTTGATTTTAAAGGTTCGCATTTAGTGATAGACCTTGATAAAAAAAGCTATACGCTGAAAGTGGAAACGGAAGATGATATGAAGATGAAGCAGCTGATTGATGTGCTGGTGAACCGGGCGCATAAGCAGGGTATTGCACCTGAAGCATTCGACCTGAGTAAAGAAGGAAGCATGATCGGTAAAGCATGGAAAAAAGAAATTTCAGTTCGTAACGGACTGAAACAGGAGGATGCTAAAAAAATAGTAAAGCAGATAAAAGACAGCGGATTGAAAGTGCAGGCTTCTATCAATGATGACCTGGTACGCGTAACCGGTAAAAAAATAGATGATCTGCAGGAAGTGATCCAGGCATCAAAAGGCTGGAACATGGGCATTCCGCTGCAGGTGGAGAACATGAGGAGCTAGGGAATTTAGAATATTGAATTTTAAATGTAGAATAATAAATGTGCGATTGGTTCCAGGCGTCATAAGTTTTATGTTAAAAATTTAATGTCGTACTTCAGTGTAAACCCCAAAAATGCCGCCCTTACAGGGTTAAAACTCCAGAGAGGATTACTTTTTATAATCATTTCAGTCTTCCGGGCTCAAAATGAACCACGGAGTGGTGAAAGATTATAAAATAATACTGTGCATATCTTTGTGAACCGCGAAGCGGTGACATACACAAAAACGGAAAGGTTTATCAATCTTTAAATTTAATATTTTACATTCTACATTTAATCTCTTACCTTTGCCGCTCTCCAAAAGGCTTCTTTTGGGCAAAATTTATTAATAAACAGTACGGCAAAATCCGTACAACCTTAAAAATCATATAGTTATGAAGAAAGGTCTCCATCCTGAAAACTACCGTTTTGTTGTGTTTAAAGACATGAGTAATGGTGATGTTTTTTTAGGAAAGTCTACTGCAAATTCTAAAGAAACCATTAAATGGGAAGATGGTAATGATTACCCTGTAATTAAGCTGGAAATTTCAAGCACTTCTCACCCGTTCTTTACAGGTAAAAATATGCTTGTTGACACAGCAGGACGTATCGACAAGTTCAAAAAGAAATACGCGAAGAAATAATATTTCTTACCGCAATTGCAATGTTAGTACCCCGCTTTTGGCGGGGTTTTTTTATCATTTATGGTAAAATAGCTGATATGTGTCATCTGTGGATACAGTCAATTATCCTTCATAAATCAGTATCTTCGACACCTTAACATGCAGATCGTTTTTTCTGATAAATATATAGATACCGCTCAGCTTTATCCCTTTACGCTTACAAGGAATGCAGAGGATATAAGAGTGGGAATTTTTACGATTAAAGAGAAATGGGAAAGGCTGCTGGGCGCACAAACAATGCCTGGTAGTACAATAGCTGCAAACGGTTTGGTTATTACATCAAATGTGCTGCCAGGTAAGGAGCTGTTAGCCAAAGCAAAAAAGCTGAAGGCGGGCCAGGCTATTTGTGACGAAGAGGGGAATGTACTGGTGCATCATGCTTTACAGGCTTCAGGCAAATTTACAGATACTATCAGGGTAGAGGCAGAGGCCTGTATGCGCATAACGTTTCCCTGGCATATTTTTCAGCTCAATGCAAAAGCGATGGAGCTGGATTTTGAACTGATAAAGAAAGAGAGAAAGAAAGCGCAGGCTCATGCATCTGTTCACACCAGTAATAAAAAGAATGTCTTTATTGAAAAGGGGGCGGTAGTTAAACATACAATTATCAATGCCGAAGAAGGACCTGTATTTATTGAGAAAGGGGCACTGGTGATGGAAGGCTGCTTGTTACGTGGACCGTTATACATTGGCGCCGGTGCAGTAGTAAAAATGGGCACCAGGATATATGGTGCTACTACCATTGGTCCGGGTTGTACGGTTGGCGGGGAAATTAAAAATTCTGTGCTGTTTGCTTTTTCCAATAAAGCCCATGATGGTTATTTAGGCGATGCTGTAATAGGGGAGTGGTGCAATATTGGTGGAGGAACAAGCTGTAGTAATTTAAAGAATACAGCAGGTGATATTACAGTACATTTGCAGGGCAAAAAGTTTACAGCGGGAAAAAAATGCGGAGTGCTAATGGGTGATTTTTCGAGAACCGCTATTAACACAAGCATTAATTCAGGAACGGTAGTGGGGGTAAGCGCTAATGTTTTTGGATGCGGACTTACCCCAAAATATATCCCGTCTTTTAGCTGGGGCTTTGAGAGTACCGTGAAGTATGAGATCAGCAAAGCTTTAAAGGATGCCGGCGAATGGAAAAAATTCAAAAAATCAGCATTAACGGAAAGTGAAATAAAAACGCTTACTAATATTTATAACAGTAAAATAAAAATTAAATGAGAAAGCAAATCGCAGCAGCGAACTGGAAAATGAACCTGACTTACACCGAGGGACAACAATTACTGGCAGACATCTTGCAGAATGACCTGGGTAGTAAGGATAATCATGAAGTGATTTTTGCAGTACCCTTTCCTTACCTGATCATGGCGAAGGAAAAAACCACGACTTTAAAAAACTATTTTATAGCTGCGCAGAATTGCAGCAATAAAAAATCAGGAGCTTATACAGGTGAAGTTTCTGTTGACATGCTGGATTCTATTAAAATTAAGCATTGCATTATCGGGCATAGCGAAAGAAGAGAGTATTTTGGCGAAACCAATGAAATGCTGGCTGAAAAAACCAACCTGCTATTAGAAAAAGGGCTAACTCCCATCTTTTGTTGCGGCGAGCCTTTGGAAATAAGAGAGGCCGGTACTCAAAATGAATATGTTGCCAGGCAACTGAAAGAATCTTTATTTCATTTATCAGCAGATGATATTAAAAAAGTGGTGATTGCTTACGAACCCATCTGGGCTATAGGTACCGGTAAAACAGCTACTACAGAACAGGCCCAGGAAATACACGCTTACCTCCGTTCCGTAATTGCAGATCAATACGGTGCAGAAGTGGCTGATGAGATCTCTATTTTATACGGCGGCAGCGTAAAAGCTAATAATGCCAATGAGCTTTTTTCCTGTCCGGATGTGGATGGAGGCCTTGTGGGCGGGGCATCTTTGGTAGCGATAGATTTTATTGAGATCATCAAGGCGTTGAAGTAATAATATATTCTTATAAAAAATGCCGGCCATAAATAAAATGGCCGGCATCTTTTTTATCCGGATTCATTTACAATACCAGGTTATTCAGGTAGGCAGCGCCTTCTTTAACACAGTCTAACGGGGCCTTTTCGTAGGCTTCCTGTTCTAAAATATAGCGTTGCATGCCCAGGTTCTTTGCCTGAGCCAATATGGATTTATAATCAATAGATCCTTTGCCAACAATACAGCTTTGGTTTTCTTCTCCTTCTTTATAAGGCGTATTTTTTTTACGGTCTTTTATATGGCAAAGCTTAAAACGCCAGTTGTAATTTTTCATCCATTGCACGGGATCCTGACCTGCTGTAACCACCCAGTAAATATCCATCTCAAAGTCAACAAGCGCAGGGTCGGTATGCTTCATCAATATATCCTGTGGAAATTGCCCGCTTTGTGTCCGGAAAGAGTAATCGTGGTTATGATAAGCAAACCTTAACCCGTTCTTCTGGCAGATCTCCCCGGCCTTATTAAATTCATCAGCGGCTTTTTTATAGTCATCCAAGCTTTTTTGCCTGCCCAGCCAGGGGCAAATAAGGTATTTCATACCTATGGAGCCTGCTTCTGCTGCCTTTCTTTCAAAGTCTTTTCTGAAATCGCAATGGCTGCTTATAACAGACATTCCCAGGTCGCTTACATATTTTTTAAAGTTGGTAGGACCCATGCCCCAGAACATGCCATCAGCGCCTTCATAGCTTTCAATTTCCCTGTATCCAAACGAAGCCAGTTTTTTTAAAACGCCTTTAGGATCTTTAGGCATATCATCGCGAAGCGAATACAGCTGAATACCCAGGTTCTTTATGGTGCCTTTATTGCCAGATGCTTTACTCCCGGCGCAAGAAGCCAATGCCATACCCAGCGCTGCACTGCCACTCATTGTTAAGAAATGTTTTCTGTTCATTTTTATAAGTTTTAATATCGGATTTTGATAGAAATGAGGATCTTAATATTTAGACTTTATGTTGTAAGCCTTCAGCTTTTGGCCTTCGGCATTTTGCTTTAGGTCTCTCTGTCATCCGTCAACTGTAAACAGTCAGCTGCTTCTATACATCACAAACTTGTATGGCCTGTTCCAGCGCTTTAAATCGCTCTGCTTCGGTTTTTCCTGTAGGGATAAATTCCTGCGCCACATAACCCTTGAACCCTGTGTCTGCAATGGCTTTCATGATGGCAGGGTAGTAAAGCTCCTGCTGGTCATCCAGCTCATGTCTGCCAGGCACACCGGCAGTATGATAATGAGCTATATATTGATGATTGGCCCGGATGTTTGCAATTACGTTGCCTTCGTCTACCTGCATATGATAGATATCGTAGAGTAATTTAAAATTTTCGCTGCCTAATCTTTTACAAAGCTCAACACCCCAGGCTGTATGATCGCACATATAATCTTGGTGGTCAACCTTACTGTTTAGAAGCTCCATTACCAGTACCACATTGTTTTTCTCTGCAAGCGGCAGTATCTTTTTTAAGCCTTCCACACAATGCTGCAGGCCGGTTTCATCATCCATTCCACGGCGGTTGCCGCTAAAGCATATCAGGTTCTTATAACCGGCTTTTGCAACCTGTGGAATACCTTCTTCATAATCTTTCACCAGGCTTTCATGAAATTCCTTTCCTGCAAAGCCTTCTGTAAGGCTTACTTTTCCTGGTATATAGCACATACTACAGGTAAGTCCATGCTTTTGAATAACAGGCCAGTCTTTAGGGCTTAGCAGATCAATGGCAGAGATACCCATTTTTTTTACAGCAATGCACAATTCTTCCAGAGGTACGTTGCCAAATGTCCATTGACAAACACTATGGTTAATATTTCCTTTTAGCACCTGTTTCTTTTTTGGGGAGGGAATTGAAGCCAAAGCGTTCAGGTTACTTAAGGCTAATGAGCCAATGGCCAGCGCTTTAAC
>DAOLFI010000219.1:0-6098 GCA_035326385.1 Niabella sp. | reverse complement strand
TAATTTTCAAATAATTGCTCTGGCATTGCTAAATCTTCCCAATCGAAATTAGCAAATGTACTCATAGTATTTTTTAAACGCATCAGTTCCCTAAAAGCTTTGATGAATTCCAATTCATCTTCTTCACTTATCAAATTGTTAACACTGTTAACAGTTGGGGTTATTTTAAGCAATGCTATATAAGCTTCATTGAATTTTTCTGCATAAAGCACATCGGGGTCCTGCTCTATGCCCACATCATTGGGATACTGTGCCGCAAGGGAGCTGCCCGGGTGATGCCGGGTTGGCTCGTTTAGCGGTTTGAAGCCGGCAATGCCGGCCAGGACCACCAGGACGCATGTAAGTTGTTTCACTGTCATAAATTAGGTATAGAAACTTCCGAAGGGATTTGTGCCCGGTCAATTAAATATACATAAAATTCAGAGGTTGATATTAATTGGTCTTTTAAAAGAATAGCTACCTAAGAATGAGAATTTTTTGTTTAGCATTTAATTTTCTACGCAAAAAATGCGGAGAATAAGAGCACTATTCTTCGCATTGCAGCTGAATGATAACAGAATCTCCCCTATATTCAGGAGATGTCTCCTTACAGTGCCAATAACAGATATTTAATTCGTTGAAAATCAATGCCTATCTTTAACGTCATCCCGATATCTGCGAAGCTGGAGAGGAATCTTCTCAGTTCAGGAGACTTTTCAACTCCGCTTTGCTCCGCTCAAAATGACGATTCTTTTTTTGTCATTACTTCATCCGAACGTTCGGATGATTTGGCACCGCAAATCCTTTAGTCGACATGACAACCGCAATAATTTGGAATGTACCCGGCAGCAATGGATCCGTTTAACTAAAACAGCGTATTTTGCAGCATGACCCACCTGTATGTTACGGCGCTTAATTCCGGCAGCAATGGTAACTGTTATTATATCGGTAACGATGAGGAAGCGGTATTAATAGATGCTGGCCTATCCTGCCGGGAAACAGAGAAAAGAATGTACCGGCTGGGGCTGGCAATGAAGAAAGTAAAAGCTATATTCATATCTCACGAACATGGCGACCATATTAAAGGCCTCGAAGTACTATCCCGTAAACATCAGCTCCCCGTTTACATTTCTCCAGGCACGTTACATCACGCAGGTTTGCAACTAAACCCCAACCTGGTACGGCCACTGACTGCAGGAACACCCGTTCCTATCGGCACGCTCGTAGTGAACGCTTTTCTCAAATATCATGATGCCGCAGACCCGCATAGCTTTACTGTGGAGGATAACCACACCTGTATTGGCATCTTTACGGATATCGGGAAAGTGTGTGAAAATGTCAGTACTTATTTTCAAAAAATGTCATGCGGCTTTCCTGGAAGCCAATTACGATGAAGTGCTGCTGGAGAATGGCCGGTATCCTTATCATCTTAAAAAAAGGATCCGCGGCGGCCGGGGACATTTATCCAATAAAGAAGCGCTGGATCTTTTTCTTTCCTGCAGACCAACGCATATGAGCCATCTTTTTCTTTCCCATCTTTCTGCCGACAATAACCACCCAGACCTGGTTCGCGATCTGTTTCATGAGCAAGCAACAACTACTAATATTATAATCGCCTCGCGCTACCAGGAAACGCCGGTTTATACCGTTTCCGGCAATAAGGCACCGTGCTCCGGCATTCCGCTAACATTGGGACAGCTGACGTTGTTTTGACAACCTCCTGACCCTGTTGAAAATTCTTTCAAACTTACCGGGCAGGAAGATATCCGAACGTTCTTAAAAACTGATTTACTTTTTTTAATTGGAGGCTTTTTTGCCTCTGCCCTGTTTTTCTGATCACCGTCAACGCTGCACCCGCCTTCTCTGCAAGCTCCTGCTTGGTAAGCCCCGCTTCTTCCCGTTTATCTTACTGTCCATTCACTTAAAAGGCACCCATCTATAAAAAATCTTTTCGGTCATTCCAACTTTTTAGTATTTTCTGTCTCTTATAGATACAGAATTGGTGAAACTACCTGATCATACATTAACGACAGTGATTAAAGAGGCTGTTTTGGGAAACTCTAACGCCCGTGCCCATTTGTATGAGCAGTACAATAAAGCAATGTTCAATGTATGTACCCGGATGATGAAAAATCAGCAGGATGCTGAAGATGTTTTGCAGGAGGCTTTTATCATTGCGTTCGACAGGTTGCACCAATTGAAAGACCCTGAAAGTTTTGGCGGCTGGCTTAGGAGGATAGTGGTAAATGAGTGCATACATTTTGGCAGGAAAAATTTTGTAACGATCGAATGGAATGAAGAAATGGAAAACGTGGGGGAAGATAATGAAGAATGGTGGACTGCCGTTACCCCTGAAATGCTGCACAACGAAATAAAAACATTGCCCGAAGGCTGCAGACAGATATTTGTTTTATATGTGATGGAAGATTATACACATAAAGATATTGCCGCCAACCTTGGCGTTTCTGAAAGCACGAGCAAGAGCCAGTACCAACGGGCAAAACAGTTATTGCGGCAACGCATTACACAACAACTGAAAACGCATGGATAACTTAAAAAAATATTTACAGCAACATGAAAAGGCAATGGAGGTAGACCTGCCATCCGGTGAGTTATGGACCCGCATTGATAAGGCAACTGCAAAAAAAACAAGGGTTAAACTGTTGCCCTTGCTTATACGCATAAGTGCGGCCGCAGCAGCGATCTTAATTGTAGTATTGGGTGTTAAATTAAATAAGCCAACAAAAGAAATTACCGCGACAGTAAAAGAAATTGCAGCGCCATTGTCTGCACCAGAAAAAAGTTTGTCAGATACGGGAACAGCTGTCCTCTACCCTGAAAATAAAACCGTTGTTGAAGTAAAAGAAAAAAGGGCGCTACCATCCGTAGAAAATTCACAGGTAGTGAAGAAGCGGAATAACAAAGAAACGGATGAACGATATAGCCAGTTACGTTCTTTTACGCACGATTATACGCAGCTCGTTGATTACCAGCTGAACAGCATACGAACTACACCCGTTTATGCAGAAGATGGTAATTATTTCAGTGATTTTAAACAGCGTTTAAAAGAAATGGATGACGATGAAAGGATGGTGAGGAATATGATAATGAAGAACGGTATAAGCAATGTGTTATTGGAGCGACTGATAAATGTCTATCAGCAAAAATTGGATGTATTGAAAAGCCTGCGGTTAGAAATTAACAAAATAAATGACCGGGTAAAGCAGCAGCCAGCGGATTCATTGCAGATTCATTATCTGAATATTTGACAAAACTATTACATGGCAAACAGGAAATGTTCAAACAAAATAATCGGGTTGACTATTGAAGTGTTTTCCACAGAAGGATCGGGGATGCCGGAAACCGTTTACAGGCAAAGCCTGTCTTACAAAATGGAAAAATCTGGTTTACTTATTGAACAAGGGAGCCGGATGGCATTGATAAATGATAAAGTAGAACTGGAAGATGGTTGCAGGATTGATTTGCTGGCAGAGCTTGTGGCTAAAAAATAATAAGCAATGAACTTAATTAAAACATATTTACTTCCATTAGCAATTCTGCTGCTGTCGTATGGTATAGCACCAGCGCAGCAAGATTCTGCGCTTCAAAAAAAATATGAAGCATTGCAAAAAAAGTTTGAGGCGTTGCAAAGGCGTACAGACCTGGTATTTTCAAAATATGGAGTGGATTTTAAATTCAACGACAGTTTGCTAAAACAATACGGCGGACGTTATATGTTCAGTGATTCGATGGTAAAAAAGATGGGTTACTCATTTCAATCTGCAGATTCATTATTTAAAAAGTATAGCCACGAGTACAAATTCAGCGATACGATGTTTAAAAAAATTGAATGGGAATATAAAAAGTATATCTATAGCCTTGATTCCTTAACCAGGCTACGTTTCGCTCATGATACCGCTTATTTAAATAGAAAAGAACAGCAACTGAACCGGGACGCACAACAGCTAATGGAGGATTCATTAATAAATGCCGGCGCTTACAAAGCCAAAGATGTATTTATAGAAATAGGCTGTAACAAAAAGGCCACGCTGTTCATTACGAATATGGGCAGGAAACTGATCATTAAAACCCATTTGCAAAACAATATCCGGTTAGAAACAACAGTCTATACCGATAACAATTTTAGATCAAACGGCTCTTCCTGGGCAAAAATGTTGAACATAACCGTTTCAAATAAAGACAATGAAATAGCTATACAACCTGCACCCCAGCTTTTCAGCAGAAGCCATCCCGGTATGCTTAATAAAAAAACAACACTTACCATTTACCTGCCAGCTACTGTAAAGCTCAACATCAGGAATCGCATAGATGAATTGGTGATATTGAATAACCTGCAGGATGTTCACTTAGAACTCTCAAACACTGATGTACAAATGCGGGATGCAGATAAAGCGTTTATCAAAAGCGCTTACGGCTCTGTAAAAGCAGGCAATATCAGAATTGGGGAACTTGATCTGACCAGCTGTAAATTTACTTCGGGGAATAGCGACAGCTTGCTTATCAACTCAAAATATTCGACACTCAGCTTTGGCCGTACAGGTTTTATCAAAACAATCAGCATTAGTGATAATTATGAAATTGCGCAGGCACAGTCCATAACTGCAAACAAATCTTTTGGTTCGCTCAACATTCAAAAACTGAATCATTCCATTCATCTTACAGGAGCCAGCGCCGGTCTTATCATTGGCGCATTTGATGCGGGTATGAACGAGGTGCGGGTACAGAATAAATATGCCGACTTGCAACTGCCCCTTAAAAATTTAAAAAATTATTCTATCCGGTTAGATGGCGGTTACAGCGAACTGTTTGCGCCGGATGCTTTATGGAATGCCGCAGGAACAAAAGATAGCGTAGCAGCTATTGCTTCACCTGGCCGTTCGGGTCAGGCAGAGCCTGTTAAAACCAAACCCTCCTTTCAACGGGATATTGGTGATTTAAAAAATAATTTTACAAAATTAATTATCAGCTGTTCCAAATGCCGGGTTGATCTCAGGTAATAACCTTCTCTTATCAATGTGTCAGGTCGTACAGAACTGACAACGCCTAAAAATTTATCTATGCAAAAATTATTCATGCTGTTAGCGTGTAGCTACTGCTTTGCCCTGGGCGTAACCGGGCAGGGTGTTTTAAAAGGGAAACTGACAGATTCCACCACCAATGAGGTCTTAGGCCTGGCAACGGTAACAGTTTACAAAGCCATGGATACATCTATTCTCACCTACCGCCTCAGCAGTACTGATGGCTACTTTAAAGTGCCGGGGCTTCCCCTGCATGTAACCTGCAGGGTAATTATTACCATGTCGGGCTATGGCGCTTACCGGAAAGAATTTATGCTAGGCGACAGCACAACAACATTAGATTTAGGAACATTAAAACTTTCACACAGCAATATTGCATTAGAAGAAGTGGTGGTGATTGCAGAGCGGCCTCCCGTCATATTTAAAAAAGATACAGTTGAGTTCAATGCAAATGCCTTTAAAACCTTACCAAACGCCCTGGTAGAAGATCTGTTGAAAAAGCTTCCGGGCGTGCAGGTAGATGCCGATGGTAATATTATGGTAAATGGTAAACCGGTCAATAAAATTACCGTGGATGGCAAATCATTTTTTGGTGATGATCCTAAAATGGCTACACGAAATTTGCCAGCCAATGTTATCGATAAAGTTCAGGTAACAGACGATAAAGAAGAATTGTTGCGCAGTGGGGATGATAACCTCAATAATGTAGGAAAAGTAGTGAACCTCACCCTGAAGAAAGGCGTGAAAAAAGGCTGGTTTGGAAAACTATATGCCGGCAGCGGTACAAGCAAGCGTTATGAAGCAGGAGGCATTGCCAATATTTATCGCGATACCCTGCAGGTAAGCCTCCTGGGTTATACTAATAATCTTAACCGTCCGGGATTCAGCTGGAACGAGCTGATGCAAACAGGTGGATTTCAAAGAAGCAGGGGCATCACTAACAACAGTGGCATGTCGCAAATGAGAAACGCTAATGGCAGCAATATTTCGGTTAATGGCATTAGCTTTGGTGGTATGCAGAGTGGCGGCGGGGTAGAGACCAGCAGCGGCTATGGTTTTAACCTGGACCATACACCCAAT
>DAOLFI010000218.1:0-6101 GCA_035326385.1 Niabella sp. | reverse complement strand
AAAAAAAAAAAATATATGGGGGGCAGCAAAAAATCTCTTTGGGGGGTAATGACTATTTTAAATCAGCTCCTTAAATCTTCCCGTCACCGCCTCTACTGTTTTATCCAGATCCTCATAGCTCAAGGCGTTGTTCAGAAACCAGCTTTCGTAAGCCGATGGCGGTAAATACACACCCCGCTGCAGCATAGCATGAAAGAACTTCTTAAACCGGTCAATATCGCAGGCTGCCGCACTGGCAAAGTCTGTAACCGGCTGACTGCTGAAATGCACACTGATCATACTGCCCAGGTGATTGATGGTATAAGGCTGCCCCCACTCGCTCAGTACTTTTTCGAGCCCTTCTTTCAGATATTGCGTTTTAGCATCCAGTTCCTGCAACAACGACGGGTTATTTTTAAGCTCGCTTAGTAAAGTAAACCCGGCAATCATAGCAATTGGATTACCGCTTAGCGTACCTGCCTGGTAAACATTTCCTAACGGAGCTATACATTCCATAATTTCCCTCTTTCCACCAAAAGCGCCCACCGGCATGCCCGCGCCAATCACTTTTCCGTAAGTAACCAAATCGGCATCAATTCCTGATTTTTCCTGCGCGCCACCCAGGGCCAGACGAAAGCCAGTCATTACTTCATCAAAAATCAGCACTATCTTTTCTTCGTTGCAAATATTACGTAGCCCTTCCAGAAATCCCGGCTGTGGCAGTATACAGCCCATATTGCCTGCAACCGGCTCTACGATGATGGCCGCAATCTCATCCTGGTTTTCGGCAACCAGCTTTTTTACGCCTTCCAGGTCATTATACGCACAGGTAAGGGTATCATTTGCAATCGCTGCTGTTACACCCGGTACTGTTTGAATGTTGAAGGTGGCTACGCCGCTTCCGGCCTTTACCAGGAAAGCATCGGCATGACCATGGTAGCAGCCCTCGAACTTAATGAACTTATTCCTGCCTGTGTAACCCCTTGCCAAACGCAAAGCACTCATGCAGGCTTCTGTACCACTGCTTACCATCCTTATGAGATCCACATTAGGCGCCATAGATTTTATCAGCTCGGCTATTTTGATCTCCAGCTCCGTTGGTGCCCCGTAAGAAGTGGAATACACCGCCTGTTCCTGTATAGATTTAATCACAGGCTCGTAGGCATGACCCAGGATCATTGGCCCCCAGGATGCGATATAGTCAATATACCGGTTATCATCTGCATCGTACAGATAAGTACCCTTTGCTTTTTTAATAAACAAAGGTGTACCGCCCACGCTTTTAAATGCACGCACCGGCGAGTTTACCCCACCGGGAATAGATTGCTGCGCCCTTTCAAATAAGGTCTTGCTCGATTCGTATGTATACATATTGTTAGTTCTTCTATTATTGTTTTACCACTATTGTCCAAATATCACCAGAGTTATTCCAAGTCTATCAGAAGCATTGTTAATTGTTAATAATCAAAAAAGCAATGTCAGCCTGGTCCGATGACCCGATAGCTATCAGGGAAACACGAAGGCGGTTCTTTATAATCGAATCATGCTTCGGCAAGCTCAGTACGACATCCGTTTTAATGATAATTTAATGACTTTATAAAGAGCTAAATCATTAAAAAAAACTACATACCCTGATAACTTACAGAACTGCTATCTGTTCTTATCAAATTCTCTCCTCACTGTTGCCAACAACTCATCAAAATCAATCTTTAACCGACTGGCGGCAATATTTACCGGGGTTTTAAGCGTATTGTAGTTCATCTCCAGCATTTTTCTTTTTAAGGAATGCGGTTCTGCCGCCATATATTTTTCCGGATCTTTAATAGTTATTTTTATGTAATGATCACCTGCATTTTCCAGGTGCTTAATTTCCGTTACATCGCGCCAGCGCACTTTGGCAAACATCACTCCTAAGGAATTATCTGTAATGCCATCATTATCTATTATCAGCCCGGGCTTTTTATTAAACACTTTTTGTGCAACAAAAGCAGTTAAGATAATACATATAAAAGTTCCTATAAAACCTGCAATTTTTACAAAACCAAAACTATTACCCTTCACAAAAAATTGTGGCTGTATTGCCATTACACTAAACAAAAGCAGCAGTATTACAAATAGCACAAACCGCCTTACCGCTTTTGATTTATTAACAGGCACTTCAATAATCATAATACATCTTTATACGGTCATCGAAAAAATTCTTGTTTGAGGCTGCTTACGGATCATCCTTACATCAAAGGCCATAGCAATATTACGTACAAATCCACGGCCGGCTGCTGTTACTTTCAATGAGCCAGGCTGAATTTCGATCAGGCCGTCCTGTTCCATTTCTTCCAGGCGCAATAATATTTCAGGCATTTCAGGCAAACTCATATTCTCTTCATTCCAGGAGGTTTCCAGGTTGCACATCAGGTTTAAGATGTGCTTCCTCACCACCAGGTCTTCCGCGTTTAGTATATGGCCACGAAATACAGGAAGTGAACCACTTTTAACGCGTGCTGTATAATCTTCCACTGATTTATCATTTTGTGCAAAAGCATACCAGCTATCGCTGATGGCAGACATGCCCAGGCCAATCATCACCTGCGTTGAGGAAGAAGAATAGCCCATAAAATTGCGGTGAATGGTTTTGTCCTCAATGGCTTTATAAAGACTATCAGTTGGTAATGCAAAGTGATCCATACCTATCTCTATATAGCCCATCTCTTCCAGGAGGCTTTTGCCTTTTTCGTACAATTCCCTTTTTAATGCCGGTGAAGGCAGGTCGCTTTCATCAAAGCCTCTTTGTCCTACCCCTTTGATCCAGGGCACATGTGCATACGAGTAAAAAGCGATCCTGTCTGGCTTTAGTTGCCTTGTTTTTTCAATGGTATGCTTCATGCTTGCCCAGGTCTGGTGCGGCAATCCAAATACCAGGTCATTACTGATGCTTTCATACCCTATTGTTCTTGCCATAGAGGTAACTGCGGCTACCTTTTCAAAAGGCTGTATCCTGTTAATGGTTTTCTGCACTTTAGGATCATAATCCTGTACTCCAAAGCTCACCCGCCTGAAGCCCAGGCTATACAAGGTTTCCAGATGTTCGGCCGTAGTGTTATTAGGATGACCTTCAAAGCTAAATTCAGGATAGGCATCTATATCAGCCAGTGCAAAAATTCCTTCAAGCAGCATCTTAAGGTTCTCCGGTTTAAAAAAAGTAGGCGTACCGCCACCCAGATGCAGTTCTTTTATTTTAGGCCGGTTGCCTAAAACATCCACATACCTTTTCCATTCTTCCAGTACGGTTTCAATGTAAGGCTCTTCTACTCTATGTTGTTTGGTAATGCGCTTGTGGCAGGCACAAAAAGTACAGAGGCTTTCGCAAAAAGGCAGATGTATATAAATGCTGATACCATCCGTATCATTCGTTTCCTCAAAACTTCTTTTTAAAGTATCTATCCATTGACCCGCTGAAAACAAATCTTCTTCCCAATAAGGCACAGTGGGATAGCTTGTGTACCGCGGGCCGGGAATATTATATTTATTTACGAGCGAATGGTTCATGGTTGATGGTTCATGGTTGATTGTTCAGGTTAAAAACCTTCCTGCAACAATTTTGCAGCATCTTTTGCAAAATAAGTAGCGATCAGATCGGCCCCAGCCCTTTTAATGGAAGTGAGGCTTTCAATAACAGCTTTCGGCTCATCTAGCCAGCCACGCTCTGCCGCAGCTTTTATCATAGCATATTCTCCACTTACATGGTAAGCTGAAACCGGCACTGTTACTGCATTTTTTACTTCACGGATGATATCTAAATATGCCATTGCAGGTTTCACCATTACAATATCTGCTCCCTGTTCCACATCCTGTAAAGTTTCATTGATCGCTTCAACACGGTTGGCATAGTTCATCTGGTAAGTTTTCTTATCTCCAAAACCAGGCGCGCTATCCAAGGCATCTCGGAGCGGGCCATAAAAACAGCTTGCATATTTGGCACTATAACTCATGATCCCTGTATCAGTAAAGCCGTTTTCTTCCAGTGCTTTTCTAAAAGCGCCGATACGTCCGTCCATCATATCACTGGGTGCAATAAAGTCTGCACCTGCCTCAGCATGAGAAAGGCTCATTAATGTAAGCGCTTCCACCGTTTGATCATTGAGGATGGTTCCTTTTTCAATGTCCACAATACCATCATGCCCGTAAACAGAATACGGATCTAATGCTACATCGGTCATTACCACCATTTCAGGAACAGCATTTTTTATTTCTTTAATGGCACGCTGCATTAAGCCACCAGGGTTCCAGGCTTCTTTGCCGGTATTGTCTTTTACTTCGTCTTTTGCTTTTACAAACAACAAAACGCATTTAATGCCCAGGCTCCACAATTCTTTTACTTCATTTACAGTCAAATCCAGGCTGCGCCTGTAATAGCCGGGCATGGAGGTAATTGCTGTTCTTACATTTTCGCCTTCATCAATAAACAAGGGAATTATAAAATCATCGGGCGTTAAAACGGTTTCGGCTACCAAAGCCCTGAGGGCAGCAGACTTTCTTAATATTCTGTTTCGTTTTAAAAGATACATTTCGTATTTATGATGTAAGATGTGATATATTCTGTTGGTTCCTATTCCGGATTTTAGATTTTATTTTTTTTACAATACAGCAAAAATAAACTGTTTTGAAGTCCCCGTCTGTTCATTATAAAATATTTTAGTACCAATATAGCTTTCAACCTTATAAATTAGCAGATATCATACATCAGCAGCTGTTCACTCTCGAGGCCCATTCCTCTTCCGATATATCTTTCTTCACCCATTCGCGCGGCTGTTTACAAACCTGTAACAGTTTTTCTTCTTCACTGCCAACCTCAGGTTGATAATTATAATCAAACCTGACCATGGGAGGAAGACTCATCAGGATACTTTCGGTACGGCCATTGGTTTTTAATCCAAAAATGGTACCCCTGTCATGTACTAAATTAAACTCTACATATCTTCCTCTTCTTATTTCCTGCCAGTATTTATGCTGAGCTTCAAAATGAGTATTTTTCCTTTTTTGAACAATGGGCAGGTAGGATGGTAAGAACGCATTACCGCAGGCTTTTCCAAAATTCATCCAGAAATCAATATCCCTTTCAGCATCGGACTTTTGATGATCATAAAAAATACCACCGATGCCACGGCACTCATTGTCTCTGTGTGTATTTACAAAATAGTCATCGCACGTTTTCTTAAACTCAGGGTAAAAAGAGGTATCAAACTGATCACATATATTTTTATAAGTGGTATGGAAATGTACAGCATCCTCTTCAAACAAATAATAGGGCGTCAAATCGGTGCCACCGCCAAACCACCTGTCAGTTGTATTTCCGGCTGCATCATACAACTCAAACATGCGATAATTACAATGTATAGTAGGAACGAAAGGGTTGACAGGGTGTATTACCAGGCTCAGCCCAGCTGCAAACCACTGGTCGCCATTTATGTTTAATGCCTTTCGCATCGTATCTGTTACCTCGCCATATACTACTGATGTATTTACACCTCCTTTTTCAAATACATTACCATTAGCTATAACACGGGTTTTCCCGCCACCGCCGCCAGAACGGCTCCATTCGTCTTCAATAAATTTAGCACCGCCATCAGCAGCTTCCAGTCCCGCGCATATATTGTCCTGAAGCTGATGAATAAAAGAAACCCATTCATTTCTTATTGAAAAATCCTGTTGCATATTCATCTTTTCTTCGGCCATAGCCCAACCGGGATGGCTTACCAGTTATATTCTTTTACAGTATTTACAAACGCCTTTGCATGATCCACGGGCACATTAGGCAGGATACCATGACCCAGATTGGCTATATGCCTGCCAGGGCCAAAAGCCTGCAACATTCCCTTTACCTCTTTTTGTATAACAGAAATGGGTGATAAGAGTTTTGCCGGGTCAAAATTTCCCTGTAAGGTTATATCATTTCCTGCCAGTTGTCTCGCCATTTGCGGTTCTATGCACCAGTCTATGCCCAAGCCATGAGCGCCCGTTGCAGCCATTTCACCTAAAGAACTCCAGGCGCCTTTAGCAAAAACGATCGTTGGTGCTTCTTCTTTCACAGCTGCAACAATTTGCCGGATATATTGCAATGAAAACGT
>DAOLFI010000217.1:0-6103 GCA_035326385.1 Niabella sp. | reverse complement strand
CAAAAGAAACTCCGTTACGGAAATAATCTTCTTCATTAGTGATTTACTTTGAAGTATTTTTTGCCTGCTTTTTCCGGATGGCTTCCTGCAGCTCTTCCAGATCGCTTTTGGTGAGGCCTGCCCCGTCTGTCATCTTCCAGAACATTTCCTGTATAGTGGTATAGGGTTTCAGCCATTCCGGCTCTACATAATCTTCTCTGAACAGATCCCTGGGGTTATAGTGACGGGTAAGCCGGAGATGTTCTTTACCTTTCAGTAAAGACAGGAACTTCAGCACTTCGGAATTAGTGGTTACCACATAGGGTTTGTGTGTGCCTTTGGTAATTGGATAATTGCGGTCATCGGCACCGGAATTATCCGCCCAGGGTATGCCTTTGCCTGCGTTCATGCAGGCGACACCCAAATAATAAGTGCTGGTGTCCGTGCCTTCCTTCGAATTGTAAGGAGGTATATCTATAGGTTCCCTGTCTATAAGCATGCCGCTCTGAATATTGCTGGGAGCAGTATTCAGAACAACAAGCCCTGCAGGGAACTCTACTGCTCCTCCTTCCCATCTGATATCGGATACGATACTTATATCCACATAAAAAGTGTTTATATTGCCCTTGAGCTTACTGATGTCCGGATCAAAGGGATGACTGGGACGGTCTACGAAATGGAGGCCTTTGGGCAGCTCAAAAGGTATGCCTTCGGGTAGCTCGTTACTGTTGCCAAAACCGGGAAGATGGCTTACACTTCCGATGTTATCGAACTTCAATCCCTCCTGCTCCAGAGAAGATCCGTTGTCTTTATTACAACTGATGAAGAGGGATGCCAGCATTACGCATCCTAAGAATCTGGCTGATAAAATTTTCTTGTTCATATCCAAATGTAGAACGGAGCTATTGGTATACTCAGGCTATTCGGCAAACAACCATAAGGCAGGATAAACGACTTTACAGGGCGACGAACAATATAAGGAAGAGGGGCAGAAGAGATTTTCTTTGCTAACCTGCTGAAAGGGCCATGCCTTTTATAATATCTTATTTATAGCAGGATCATGATCATTTTTACTCCGGATTACGACATAAAAAAACCACCTCTGAAAAGAGGCGGCGTGTTTAATCCATATTAACAAAAAAAATTATTTTCGGATAGCCGTTACTGCTTTCAGTAAGCACTATCCTTGTGCAGGGCAGGTTAGTAATAACGCAAATTCCGTGTTTCATTCTACAAATTTAGAAAGGAGCAATATGCCGGTGAGGACTATTCGCTGAACAATCATAGAACACGGCAAACAACTTTATGGAACGATGAACAGTATAAGAGCCTATCAACTTAATAAGGCCTTACAGGCTTTACCAAAGGTTGAAAGAAACTGCTACTCCGCCATCTGGCATTATGGACACCTGCAGCTCTTCTCCATACTGGCTTTGCAGGCGTTTTGCCGTATTGGACAGCCCTACGCCCTCGCCATTAAACATACTATCAGCCGTACCGGTATAAGGATGCCCGGTATTTTCAATCCGGATCTGTGTTTTACCGTCTTTCTGAATACAGTTTATGAAGATTTTTCCGCCGGTAATGGACGGCTCTATACCATGTTTTATAGCATTCTCTACCAGGGGCTGTAAAAGCATGGGCGGGATAAGCACCGATTGCGGTGCTCCTTCGATTGTAACGGACATCCGTTTTCCAAAACGTTCCTGCTCCAGCGAAAGATAGGTACGGATAAAATCCAGTTCCTGCGATAAAGGCACCAGCTCCTGCTGTGTAGCGTATAGCGCAAAGCGAAAAGTATCTGCCAGCCGGCCTATCAGCACCCGTGTATGTTCCTGTTCCGCCGGTACGGAAGCGCTGATACTGTTTAAGGTATTAAAAAGGAAATGGGGTTGTATCTGCGCTTTCAAAGCGTTGATCTCTGCCTTATACGCTAATCCTCTCAGCTCCTGTTCCCGTTGATACTGCGCTTCTCTTTCCCTGAAAAAAAGATCAATATGCAGCGAGCTGAATACCTGAATATAAAACAGCAGGTTAGGGCCTATGTTTTGAAAAACCTGTTTACCGCTCATTAGCGGAAGACCGGCCATCCGGTTGTATAACAGGTAAAGCACCACCCAAATGGCATAATAAAGTAAGGCTGTGGCAAAATGAAGCGAAAACCTTCGCTGCAGGGGTAAGTGGGCCCAGCCGCGAAAATGAAGCCACCATACCGGAAGGCAGGCAATGGCCATAATGAGGCAGTCCACGGCCAGCTCCTTTAAAAAAGAAAAGGAAAAACCCTGGGAGAATAGCCTTGGTGTACTATACAGAACGCTCATGATCACCAGGCAAAGTATAAAAAGAGTGATCTCTCTTTTTGTTGCTTTTGTACCTTTAAAAACTTGCTGCATAATTTTTTTATTATGATGTGTGCCAGGAATCTTAAAAACAGGGCAAACGCATCTAACTTTGAAAGCGCCTATGCTTTATGTCACTCCTTACGGAGTTTTTTGGCGACCTTAGCCTCCATTTTATAATTCTGTCAGCCCTTCCGGGCTTATTTGCCGGGTCATTTTTAAATCCGCCGTGGCGGATGCAATGATTATAAAAAGGATACGATGTCCGCGCTAAACCCCGAAGGGGTGATATTATTGGCTTTAGCATTTAATTTAAGATGCGTTTGCCGTGATCTTAAAAATCCTTCGTCTTCTACCGGTCAAAAATCTACGTATCTTGCACCAAAATAAGGTTTTTAAAAATAAACAGTATGCCCAGGAAACCGGTATTGATCATTGACGATGAAGAACACGGAAGAGTGCTGGTAAAACAATATCTTCTCTCCTACCCGGAGTTCTTTGTTGCCGGCGAATGTGCCAACGGTATAGAGGCTGTTAAGCTCATCAATATGTTAGAGCCTGACCTCATATTCCTTGACATACAAATGCCAGGCGCCAATGGTTTTGAAGTGCTGCAACAGGTAGGCCATGTTCCACAGGTTATATTCACCACTGCTTATGATAAATATGCCATACAGGCCTTTGAAGCAAATGCGGTTGATTACCTGCTCAAGCCTTATACCAAAGAACGTTTTAACAATACTATGAGCCGCCTTGCCCGGCAAACCCCGCCGCAGTCGCTGGCCGCCGCCGCTGCATACCAGAATCAAACAGGTTTTGCCCAACGTGTCCTGGTAGAGCATAAGAAGCGTTTCAGGAATATTGTGGCAGATGATATTGTCTTCCTGAGAGCGAACGGCGATTATACAGAGATCCATACACCAGACACCTGTTATCATAGCCCAACAGGTATCAGTTCCTTATCCGCCAGGTTTGACCCTCAAAAATTTGTGCGCATTCACCGGTCTGTTGTAGTGAACATGGCTTATGTGCGGGAAATGTACAGGGACATAGGCAAAACTTTCCTGGTAATGGAAAACGGTGCTGAATTTAATGTAGGCAGAAATTACCTGCCCTTTATTAAAGATCTTATGGCCTGAGCATATATACCGCGGTTATTGTATGAGCCTTGCCATCAGTAGTATTAAACCTTCTGAGCAAAGTAAGACTTTCCGCCGCAGCCTTAGCTACTGTAAGCTCTTCTATTTCCCCTACCTCGTTCAATTTAAGCAGCTGTTTCTTTTCATCGTACTCCCATTTACCGTTATCATACCGGTCTTTTTCATCATCCTCACATTTTTCTGTCCCCGAACCGCGGATAATACGGTGATCTTTGTGGAGGAAAAGGATATCATCCTGTTCGCAACGCTCTAAAAGAGCAAAGATATCTTTGTCGGGTTTGCCGTCCATATCCCAATCTACTTCCGGAGCTACTGTCAACTTTGTTAACTGCCAGTTTTTGTCTGTAAAAGAAACTGCCTGCTGCGGTACCTGCCCGCCTGGCGCCTGGCATGCGCCGGGAAAGAAAGCACCCCACGTCATAAACATCGCAGGGAAGATCATACTACTTATTGTTTTCATATTTTTACTTTTGGCAAAAGTACCCGGCAGTTGCGCAAATCATTAAAAGATTCGACGAACAGCATTATACAGGGATCAATCGCCATAGAAAGCAGCTGAAATAAAAACAGGGTGTATAATAAGTAATAATCCGGAACCCGGCCTGTTAGTTTACAAAGGAAATACGGCCACAGTATTATTATCCTTTCTCAAAAAACTCTTTTAGTTCTTTTGCATCGCCCGGCTGCATTTTACCGCCTAATATCAGCCTCACCTGCCGGCGGCGCAGGGCGCCGTTATACAGTACTTTATCCTCATCCGTTTCCGGCTCTAAAAGCTGGGCTGGTGTGGGCCTGCCATTTTCATCTAATGCCACAAAAGTATAATAAGCGGTATTACTCTGGTATTTATATTGCTTCACAAGATCTTCGCCCCAAACCTTCAAAAAGACCTCCATAGATGAGTTAAAAGCCCTGGTTACACGTGCTTCAATATGAACTGCATTTCCCAGTTTAATAGAATTCTCAAAAGAAAGGTTATCCACCGAAGCTGTAACCACCGCAGCATGAGCATGCTTTTGTGCAGAAAGGGCAGCAGCAATATCCATCCAGTACATTAATCGGCCTCCCATCAGATTACCATATACATTCGTATCATTAGGTAACACAAGTTCTGTCATTACTATCAAACTGTCTGCCGGTTTCTTTACCATATTGTTTTTTTGCAAATGTAGCCGCAATTTGCAGATTTTTATAAACAGGCTGATAATAACAGCTCATTTTGATAAGCAGGCCTTACCTTTTATACAAAACCAAAGCAAATAATATCATTTTTGCAGGGTGAGCCGGTTCTCAATCAGCCGGTTATTATATTGCTGTATAAAAGCCTTCAGCCTTTGGTGCAGCGCGGTTGCAGTAGCAGCTTCCGGTCCGTTTGCAATATTATTTTTAAATAAAGGATCAGCTTTATAATTATACATTTCCTTTATTTTATTATCATCAGCAAACAGTGCATAATCACCCTCAAACCACCTGTATCCGCCTGAATACTGAAATGCAAAAGCCCGCTTCGCCTGCATGGTATCCAGCACATTATTCCCGTAGGCAAAAAAGGGCCTGTTGTAATCAAGGTATCCCAACACAGTTGGCATAATATCTATTTGCTGAATAATACCCTGATTGATACCTTGCATACTGCTATCACCTGGCGCATACAAAATAATAGGTATGGCTATATCACCCCAGGGGGTCTGGTACTCTTTATGATAGGTAACCGTTGCGTGATCGGCGCTGATCACAAATAAGGTGTTATTAAACCAGGGCGCCGTTTTAGCTTTATCAAAAAACTTTCTCAGCGCCATATCCGTATAGCCAATACACTCAAATACCGGTAATGCTCCCTTGTTAAACCTGTTTTTATATTGCTCCGGTACTTTGAACGGATGGTGCGATGAAACCGAAAAAATAGTGCTGAAGAACGGCTGGGAAAAGCTGCTGAGCTTTTGTTCAAAAAACTGGAAAAAAGGTTCATCCCATATTCCCCATATTCCGTCATACTCTGCATCGTTATTAAACTCCGTTTTGCCATAATAATGTTCCATTCCCAGCAACCTGGTAATAGCTGTGAACCCCATAGAGCCGTTTGGCGCTCCATGAAAGAAAGAGGTATGGTATCCTTCATTCTTTAAAATATGGGCCAGGCCGCTGATGCTGTCAGACACATAAGGAGTAAGCACAAAAGGATTAACGCCACTCGGAATGCTGGCTATGCAGGAGGGTATGGCGTCAATTGATTTACGGCCGTTGGCAAAAGAATTCCAATAAATTTTACTATGTCCTGCAAGTGAATCAATAAATGGTGTAAAGCCCGTATAGGTACCGCCATCCAGATCTTTATTATAAAAACCTACAGCTTCCTTCCCAAAACTTTCCAGCAATATCAGCACTACATTCTTTTTTTGAAAAATATTATCAGGATCAGGATGATGTATCGGGCTGTAAATGGCCTCTAACTCGTTTGGGGAGTAGTACGATACTTTCTTTAATGCCTGCACGCCCATTGTTCTGAGAAACGTAAATGGCGTGTTCAGCACTAAGTATATTTCGTTAGGATTATCTACGTAATCGCCGGCATTACTGATCGTAATAGGCCTTGTACTATGTTTAAGATCCCCGCGAATGCCGCCT
>DAOLFI010000216.1:0-6114 GCA_035326385.1 Niabella sp. | reverse complement strand
TCTTCCAGGAACTGCAGCAAAGGACTGCCCGTGTACCAGGGCATGTTTGCAGAAGGCTCTACAATATTGTCGCCATGCAAGGCTGCAATGGGGATATAGGTAACATTACTTAAACCCAGTTGGGTAGCTACTTTTTCGTAGTCTGCTTTTATTTCATTGTAACGGGTCTCAGAAAAATCTGCCAGATCCATTTTATTGATAGCCACTACTACATGCGGCATCTTTAATAAAGAAGCAATGATAGAATGACGGCGGGTTTGTTCAATAACGCCGGCACGCGCATCAATTAAAATAATGATAAGGCTTGAATTAGACGCACCGGTGATCATATTGCGGGTGTATTGCACGTGGCCCGGGGCATCGGCTATAATGAACTTTCTTTTGGGTGTATTGAAATAGCGATATGCCACATCAATAGTAATTCCCTGCTCACGCTCGGCACGCAGCCCGTCTGTAAGCAATGCCAGGTCAATACCATCAGCATTTTTATTTTTGGATTGTTTTTCCAATGCTTCCAGCTGATCTACCAAAATGCTTTTGCTATCGTACAGCAAACGGCCTATTAATGTGCTTTTGCCATCATCCACGCTGCCTGCGGTTATAAAACGTAAAATGTCCATTTTCAAAATACTTAATAATTTTTAAACTCCACAAAAAGACCGAAAGTCAGAAAAGTCCGGGAGTCAGAAAGAACAAAAGACCTAAAGTTGCAGGTTAATTTTCTTTCGGACTTTCGGACTAATAACTTCCGGACTTTAAAAATACCCCCCCTTCTTCCTGTCTTCCATAGCGGCTTCAGTAACACGGTCGTCAATGCGGGTTTCGCCACGTTCGGAAATACGGGTTGCCATGATCTCGTTCACCACTTCATCTAATGTTGAAGCGGTGGACTCTACCGCAGCAGTACAGGTCATATCACCAACGGTGCGATAACGCACGCGTTTGTTTACAATCACATCCTCCTCGTCTATTGTAATAAAATCTGAAACAGCAATTAACTGGCCCTCATGCACCAGCACTTCCCTGTCATGCGCAAAGTAGATAGAAGGCAGCTGTACTTTTTCCTTTTTAATATAGCTCCATACATCCAGCTCTGTCCAGTTGCTGATAGGGAATACCCTAACGTTTTCTCCTTTATGGATCCGGCCATTGTATATATTCCAGAGCTCAGGTCTTTGTAATTTGGGGTCCCACTGGCCAAATTCATCACGCACCGAGAAGATCCTCTCTTTGGCGCGTGCTTTTTCTTCATCCCTGCGGGCTCCACCAATACAGGCATCGAACTTAAACTCTTCAATTGTATCTAATAGGGTATGTGTCTGCAACCAGTTGCGGCTGGCAAACTTGCCTTTAGGCTCTGTAAGCTTTTTTTCCCGGATGGTATCTTCTACCTTTCTTACAATCAGCTCTGCTCCTAATTCCTTAGCCAGGTTATCACGATATTCCAGCGCCTCCGGGAAGTTATGCCCGGTATCTATATGCACAAGGGGAAAGGGAATTTTCCCTGGTGCAAAAGCTTTTTTGGCCAGTTGCACCAAAGTAATGGAGTCCTTACCTCCGCTGAAAAGTAACGCAGGCTTTTCAAACTGCGCAGCTACCTCGCGCATAATAAAAATCCCTTCTGCTTCTAATTGCTCTAAATAATCTAATTCGTATTTTTTCATTGTATGCTTAATGCTAAACACATAAGGCTTAAAGTTCTTTGCCTTACACTTTATTTACATGAAGGCCGCATTCTTTATGCGACACTTCCCACCACCAGCGGCCGGCACGCGCATCTTCACCCGGCTCTATAGCACGGGTACAGGGTGCACAGCCAATACTTATAAAACCTTTATCGTGCAAAGGGTTATAAGGTATATTGTTTTCCTTAATATAATCAATCATCTGCTCGTATGTCCAGTGGATCAGGGGATTGAACTTGTAAAGCCGGCGGGCCTCATCCCATTCCAGCATTTTCATATCCTTCCTGTTATCCGACTGTTCTGCACGTAAACCGGTGATCCATACTGCAGCGCCTTCCAATGCGCGGTTCAGGGGTTTCACTTTCCTTATAAAACAGCATTCCTTACGGTTTTCAACCGATTCAAAGAAAGCGTTCACACCCTTTTCGTTCACAAATCTTTCAACATCGGGCGCCTCCGGAAAATACACCTGGATATTGATCTTATACCGGGCATTTGTTTTTTCAAGTAAGTCATAATGCTCATAAAACAGGCGACCTGTATCGAGCGTAAAAACTTTTACAGGCAGGTTATTGCGGGCAATTACATGGGTAAGCACCTGGTCTTCCTGTCCGAGCGATGTAGAAAATACAACACCCTGCGGAAAAGCCTGTGTTACTAAAGTAATCGCTTCATTCAGCGATGCGTTTTCTATTTCCTGTATTTGAGTTTCCGAGAACATTTGTCTGCTTGATAGACGATAGTCCATGGACCATAGACTATGGTCCATGGACTATAAACTAAATATTAGGTTGCGGCGTATAACGTAAGTAAGGTTTTACTTCTTTTACACCTTTAGGAAATTTCTTAATTGCATCTTCAGTGCTGATAGAAGGCACTACAATTACATCTTCACCATGCTGCCAGTCTGCCGGAGTAGCTACGCTTTCATAAGCTGTTAACTGTAATGAATCCAGCACACGCAGTACTTCATTGAAGTTTCTGCCTGTAGAAGCAGGGTAAGTAATGATCAACTTGATCTTTTTATCAGGCCCGATGATGAATAAGGAACGTACGGTAGCTTTTTCAGAAGCATTGGGGTGGATCATATCATACAAAGTAGCTATATTCCTGTCAGGATCAGCAAGAATAGGAAATTCTACCGAACAGCTTTGAGTTTCGTTGATATCGCTTTTCCAGCCAATATGGCTGTCTAACGGATCTACGCTAACGGCTAATACTTTGGTATTGCGTTTTGCAAACTCTTCTTTCAATAAAGCTGTTTTACCTAATTCAGTGGTACAAACAGGAGTAAAATCAGCCGGGTGAGAGAATAATATTCCCCAGCCCTCTCCTAAAAACTCATGAAATTTTACTTCGCCTTCGGTGGATTGCGCCGTAAAATCGGGTGCAATATCGCCTAATCTTAATGACATGCTCAAAAATTTTATAGTTTAAAAATCAGTTTCAAAAACCTACCAAGAAAGTAGACTATTACCCCAAAAAAAATCGGGCCCGCAAGATAGTATATTTTTTTAATAGACTATTAAATTTTTTGAAAAACAGCTTCAAAGCGTTAGTCCTTCAAATCGGCCAAAGTCCTGTTTTCCAGGATAGCCAGGGTAGCATCACGCACCTGCTTCATTACATCGTGCAGGCCGCAATGCTTTTCATCGCAGTTATTACATCGTTCATAAAAATTCAGGCTTACGCAAGGCAGCATGGCTATGGGTCCGTCTATAAGCCGGATAATTTTTGTCATTTTAACCGAGGACGGCTTTACCTTAAAAAAATACCCGCCGCCTTTACCTTTTTTACTGTCCAGAATATCGGCTTTTTTTAATTCAAGCAAAATATTCTCTAAAAATTTTAAAGGTATTTTTTTCTCTTCTGCTATTTCGGAAATCAAAACAGGCCCCTCCTTTTCCCTGTCAGCAAGGTAGGAAAGCGCTTTAAATGCGTATTGAGACTTTTTCGTAAGCATAACAAGTAGTCTACGAATTTAATGAACTACTTTGAGTATCATGCTTTTTATTTTTTAAAACATTGGTTAAAGTCCATGCTACTTTGGCCTTAAACGGTTGTTTTCGTACCGGGCAATCGGGTTTCATGCAAATAGGGCACTGGGGGCCTTCGTCGCACCCATCTGAATGAACAAACAGCTCCAGCGACTCTCCGTATTCTTTTCTTATAATATCAGAAAAAATATCTACTTCCCCGTGGGCGTCTTTCACTGTAAAATACCAGGGCAGCGTAAGATGTGCATCTACATGAAAAATACTTCCGAATTTGATCACCCTTAAATTATGAAGATCAACCCAGTTACTGCGCCGGTTGCTATTGATCAGGCTGATCATTTCCGTCAGCAAATGGATATCGGCTTCATCCATTATGCCAGCAATGGATCTGCGAATAATATTATACGATGTATACAGTATGAATACAGAAAGAATAATGGCTACCACTGCATCTACCCAGTTGAACCCGGTAATATGTAAAATAACCAGCCCCGCTACAACCGCCAGCGTGGAATAAGTATCTGTTTGTAAATGCCTGCCGCTGGCCTCTAATGCAAGCGATTTGTTTTTCCGGCCCCGGGCTACACAAAGCGCACCCAAAGCATAATTGGCTACAGCTGTAACCGAGATCAATACAATACCGAGATCAGTTTTTTTAACTTCGGCGGGAACAATAAGCTTATGTACAGCCTCATATAATATAACAATACCTGCAACACCAATCAGGGAGCCTTCTATTGCTGCCGATACAAATTCTGCTTTCCCATGTCCGTAAGGATGGTTCAGATCCCTGGGCCGGGCCGCAATATATAAACTGTACAACCCAACAAGGCCTGCCACCACATTTACAATACTCTCCATTGCATCGGTTAATATAGCAACCGATGAAGTATAGTACCAGGCTATAAACTTTATAACCAGTAAAACGCCCGACACCACTGCTACCCACTTCTGCATGCTGAGATTTTGTAGCTGTGGAGAAGAAGATTGCATCATTTTTTAATTAAAGTAGGATTGATGTAAAATAGAAGCGAAGCAATAAGAAAACAAGCAAATCCTGTGCTACCCTCTGCCCAGCCGCTTTAACATTTTACGCCTGAGCCTTGTGTAAAACTCTTTATTAAATAAGTTAGAGTCATGCATGGCCTTATAAATGAGGAAAACGCCTATAGGCACTAATACAAAAGTAGAAAGCCACAGGCCTAAAAAAGCGCTCATTTCCATTTCTTTGGCCAGCTTTTCACCACGTGTGGATACAAAGTAAAACACCATGAAAAAGATGATGGCAAATATCATAGGTGTTCCCAGGCCGCCTTTACGTATAATAGAGCCCAATGGCGCTCCTATCATAAATAATACTATACATGCCATTGCGAGTGATATTTTTCTATGCCATTCTATTTTGTATTTCTGCAGGGTTTTTTCCTGTTCTAAAATGCTGCTGGCATTCATATCAAGGTTGCTGGCCAGCCCTTGCAGATTATTTAAAGCACGGTCTCTTACAGCTACTCTTGCACTGTCTGGCAAAAGCGCATCAAAGCTGTCAGGATCTTTTTTAATCTTTTTGGGCGGTGCTGCTATTTTTTTAGCGCTGTCTTTTTTAAGGCTGTCTGCACGGGACATCTGGGCCGTATCCTGCCGTGAGCGGGCGTTAGAGTCCTTCTCTGCGGTTGCTTTTACACTGTTTAAGGTATCAATATAAAATACGGGTTTGTTACGGGCCAGTCTCAGCGAATCCCTTCTGGCCTTTCTCCTGTCAGCATCTGCCCTGGCTTTTTGTTTAACAGAGTCTTTCCTGGCCTGCCGCTTTACAGAATCGGCCCGGGCCTTCAGCCTCACGGAATCTGCTTTTGCCTTAACTGAATCCTTAGCCTTTTTAACGCCCATATAGGCATCAATGTTTTCACGAAAGTTGAGTATAGAATCGGGAATTTTAATATTCTTTGTTACGCTATCCCTATAGCTTAAAATAGAGAGGTTTGAAAACATGTTACTTTCAAAATTTCTTGATACCTCTTTATTGAACCTGGACATAGAGTCGATGGCCACATCAAGCTGGCGCATATTGTACATCTTCTCATTATTTACATTGGCGCTGTCATCCGATTTTTTAAACTTAAATGAGCTGATGTCCATCTGCATTTTATACTCCTTAAAACCCAGCCTTATATAGTCAGTTACAGAATCGCTCCGGCTGCCACGCTCCTGGTATTGCCAGCCGTTCTTAAATACAATATCAAGAAAACGCTTATCAGCAGAAGGTTTCATTACCCCGTCCCTCGCAATCAAAAAATTATCCTGCAGGTTGCTGCCCCCGTCCTGGTACACAATTACATCCCTGATGATACTGTCATTAGCCTCTTTTTTGCCGATCTTGATAGCAAACTTGTCTATTCCATCAAAAAAAACACCCTCTTTTATGGCAAAAGCAG
>DAOLFI010000215.1:0-6122 GCA_035326385.1 Niabella sp. | reverse complement strand
ATCGTGCTTTTATTCATTCTTAAACTTATCAATTTATAAATATATGGAGCATAAATTGATAGCCTTTTATGAGCAAACCCTGGATGTTTCGGAGCAAAAAGAAGTAGAGCAATGGCTGGAGGCTGACCCTGCCCATAAAAAAATATATGAGGATACGGTTACTGTCTGGAAAAACGCCAAAACCGACCATTCATATGCACTTTATAATAAAGAAAAAGCATGGGAACGGTTACAGCAACAGCTTGGTGATGTTCCTTCTGTTACATCAAAAAAGAAAGCAAAGCTGGTTTCTTTCAGCTGGTGGAAGCTCAGTGCGGCTGCCGCCTCTGTTGCAGCGGTGCTCCTGCTGTTTGTATTTATTAATAAACCCCGTACCCTGCATTTTACAGCGCACCAGGAACAGCTGAAAGTTACCCTGGACGACCATAGCCTTGTTACATTGTTCACTGATGCAGATTTGCTGGTATCCCCTGATTTTAATAAGCACACCAGAACCGTAACCCTGAAAGGCAACGCGCGTTTTGATATTGCCAAAGATCCCGGCAAGCCTTTTATCATTCATAATAATGATATGGAAGTAAGGGTACTAGGCACTTCATTTACCATACAGCAGGGCAAATATTTCAATACAGTTTTTGTGCACAGCGGTAAGGTTAAAGCCGCCTTGCAGGGGCAATCAGTAACGGCCGTTGCAGGGCAAAAAATTGTGAGGAGCCATACAACCAATCAGCTAAAACTGGTAAATATTAAAACCGATATTAATGAGATACTACAAACTCAAACCCTGAAGGTAAAGGATATACGTATTGACAGCCTGGTACGCTTACTGGAAGAGCTCTATAATATTGAAGTACAGCCGGAAACTGCAATCAATAGTAAAAAAATAACAAGCACGTATTTTATAGGTTCAGAAACGCCCGAACAGATCATAGAGAACATCGCGCTTATAATTAATGCCTCGTGGACTAAAAAAGACAATCAATATATCATTACTAAATAAACCCTGCTTGAAAAAATATTGTATCCTTTTATTACTGCTTATCATTAGCGCTGTGTTACCGGCGCAAAACGCGTTACTGCAAAAAGTGGTTTCTGTAGACTTCAGGAATATAACCATGTACGATGCTTTGATACAGATAGAAAACAGGGCCGGCGTATATTTCTCTTATGATAACCAGTTCATCAAAAATCAAAAGAAGATCTCTTTCACAGCCAGTAATAAATCTGTTAAAGAAGTGCTGGATATGATACTGGATAACGAATATCAATATATTGTCAACAACAATAAAATTGTTATCAGGAAAAAAGAACAGGAATATATAGTGGTACAGGGGCAATTTACTGATAATACTGATCAGAAGCCTATTGAATACGTAACGGTATATGACCCCGAACTGAAAATAGGCACTATGTCGAACGAGCAGGGGCATTTTTCGATCAGGGTACCCTTACGCAATGCTATTAACCTGGTGGCTAACCGTGTTTCGTATTACGACACTTCATTTGTAGTGGAAGGCAGGAATAATCCTCCTTTACAAATCAGCTTAACGCCCCGCATCACCACTGAAGAAGCTATCACCATCAGGTCTGTGGAACGACACTGGCTGGCAAGAAGTCTTATCAGCACCCGGCAAAAATTCAATAGCCTCAATCTGAAAAACTATTTTTACCAGCGTAAGTTCCAGTTAGGTTTCTGGCCGGGCATAGGCACCAAAAGCGCACTGAAAGGCCAGCAGGAAAACAAGCTTTCCTTTAATGTATTCGGAGGGTATGCGGCACAGGTAGACGCACTGGAAATAGGTGGGTTGTTCAATATAGTACAGAAGCATGTACGCTCTGTGCAGATAGGAGGGCTGTTCAATATTGTAGGAGGCACTATGAACGGCGTACAGATCGGGGGGCTTTATAACGATGTGGAAGATACAGTAACCGGTCTGCAAATAGGGGGATTAGCCAATGTAAATAAAAGCAGCACTAGGGGATTACAAATAGGAGGGCTCTATAACAAGAGCCAAAAGTTTACTGGATTACAAATTGCGGGATTGGTTAATAACTCCCAAAACATAGATAAAGGAATGCAGCTAGCCGGACTGGTTAACCGTACCGCAACTTTTAAAAAAGGATTTCAGTTATCGGGTTTGGTTAATGGTACAGGGGATATAAACGGCGCACAGGTAACGGGATTACTTAATATTGCGAAAAAGATCAATGGGTTCCAGTTGGGCGTATTTAATATTGCTGATACGCTGAACGGCGTTGCTGTAGGACCCTTTAATTACAGCAGGAACGGTAAACATTCCTTATCCATCTCTGTACAGGAAAACAACCAGCTGAATATAAGCTACAAGTCTGGCAGCTATGTTTTATATAATATATTACAGGCAGGCATTATTAACACAGGCGCTACAGGGCGGCATTATATATTTGGCTATGGCCTGGGCAGCGAATGGGCTTTGAAAAGAAAACTAAAAATGGCGGCGGAGCTGATCCATCTTTATTATACGCCTGCTGATAATTTTAATACCGATTACAGCAATATATCACTGCAGCCTTTGCTGATCTGTCAGCTACATAAAAACATACAGCTATTTGCGGGACCAAGACTGCAGTACCGTTTGCCCGTTTATGACCAGGAAAGCAGCTATTATGAAGGTTTTCATAAAAATTCTCTCTCTTTAGGCCAGGGAAAAAACGATGCTTTTCATCTGGGTTTTTCCCTGGGCGTAAATATTTTTTAAGCCGGCATAGGGGTAACAGGCATTTAATGTGTATCAGGGATATACATTAAATATATGCACATCAAAAAAACATTTTTATTGACTGCCTTTGTTATCGCCGGGCTTTATTGCAGAGCCCAGGAACCTGTAGCCAACAGCGTTCACCTGGGGTTTGTTACACCTGTAAGCACACAAGGCAGGCTTGCAAAGGAGATCAGCCCTGTCTTTTCTTTGCAGGCATTACAGGGAGTAAATCTCAATAATAAAGGAGTAGCTATTGCTGGCTTATATACCAGGCTTTATGGCAGTAATCGCGGCTTGCTGGTTAGCGGGTTGGCCAACCAGGTTAGCGGCTCAGATAAAGGGCTTTCTGTTGCCGGGTTATACAATGGGGCCGCAAACGGACGGGGTGTACAGATAGCAGGGCTTCATAACCAGAAAGCGGGTAACGGCCTTATTCAGATTGCTGGGTTAAGCAACTACAGCCGTTACGAAGTATTGCAAATTGGCGGAATTGTCAATAGTTCACAATATGCCCATTACCAGGTAGCCGGGCTAATTAATATCGCCCGGTCAGTGAAAGGTGTACAGGTTGCAGGCCTGGTCAATATTGCAGATAGTTCGGATTACCCGATCGGCATTTTGAACTTCATAAAGAACGGGGAGCAGCAGATCGGTATCCAGGTCTATGATGATGCTTCGGCTAATGTGCTGCTTCGCACCGGAGGACGTAAAACATACGGGATCATTGGGGCCGGAGCAGGTAATGAACAAAAAAAGACGGTACTTCAAATGGAAGCAGGTGTAGGGTACAGGATACCCCTTAACCACAGGCTGAGAATAAATACAGAGGTTGTTGCTATCAGCAAGACGGATTTTATTTTCTGGAAGCACACACAGTCATTAAGAGCATTGCTGGGATATAAGATAAGCCCGGCTATTGAAATTACTGCAGGGCCTGCGTTGAATACCTATAAATATTCCGATTCAAAGATTTTTGCTAATAACTATATATGGAAGTTCAGCAGCAGGGAATCTTCCTTTTCCTTAACAGGCGGACTCACCGGCGCTGTTAATATCAGTTTATAATCAATTAAAATAAAAAACATATACAGATGGAAAAATTAGTATGGGCAGTATCTGCATTAATATTCATTACTATGCTGCCGGGGTGTAAAAAAATATTCCCTGACGGGCCGGCTATAAGAGAAACAAGGTCTGTAGCCGATTTTGACAAGATAGAAGCAGCTTTTAGCGGAAACGTGGAATTTGTGCAGGGGCCGGCTGCAAAAGTAGAAGTGGAAGCGGCTCATAACATTCAAAGCTATATTCTTACTGAAGTAATTGCTAATAAGCTGGTGCTAAAAACACGGCCTAATGTTAATATCAAAGGCGGCAGCGTTACTATCTACGTGTCTAATCCTTCCCTCACCGGCGCTACCCTTTCAGGCTCGGGAAACATTTCTGTACTTACTGGTATTACCACATCTGCTTTAAGCCTGAAGCTGAGTGGCAGTGGTAATATTATAATTCCTGCACTTTCGGCAACCTCTTTAAAAGCAGACCTTACAGGAAGCGGTAACCTTAGCATACAAGGTGGCACTGTCCATAACCAGGAAGTTCATATTACAGGACATGGGGATTATAGTACTCACCTCATGCGTAGTGAAGAAGCTAAAGTAAGACTTACCGGTTCGGGCAATGCAAAGCTATGGGCCGAAAACAGGCTGGATATAACCATTACAGGGAGCGGCAATGTCTGGTACGCAGGTACTCCAGCCGTTAACACTTCAATATCCGGATCAGGAAAAGTAAGAAAGATATAAGAACCGTGTAAAGCATTTTGCTATGCTTATTGCCAGTATTCTCTTATACTTCATCAGGAAATACAGGAAAAGAAAAGCCGCTCATGCAGCTATCATCTCCCGTGGTTAAATGTTCCTTGGCTTGAGCAGCAAAACATCCCTGAAACCCTGTTGGGATATTATTATGATCATTATGAAAGAAAAATATGCAGTAATTACAGGAGCCAGCCAGGGCCTGGGCTATGCTTTTGCCAAAGAGCTGGCTGCCCAAAAGCTGAACCTGGTTTTGATAAGCCTGCCGGGTCAGGATCTTTGCAGGCTGGCTGTGCATCTTTCTGATACCTATAATGTAAAGGTGAGGTATTACGAAACCGATCTTTCTGTAAAGGAAAATGTAATAAACCTTTGCGAATGGCTGAACAGGTATTTCAATATTTATGTTCTTATTAATAATGCCGGTTTGGGAGGCACTCAAAAATTCACGGATGCCTCTGTACAATATATCAACAGCATTATACAGGTAAATGTAGTAGCTACTTCCCTGCTTACGCATCAGCTATTGCCCAATCTGCTAAAGCAGCCGCAGGCTTATATACTGAATGTTTCCAGCATGGCGGCCTTTTCTCCTATTGGGTATAAAACGGTGTACCCGGCGTCAAAAACATTTATCCATTCCTTTTCAAGGGGGTTGAGTGAAGAGTTGAAAAATACGGGAGTGGTGGTCAGCGTTGTGAACCCGGGCGCGATGGCAACTAACGAAGAAGTATGTAAGCGTATTAAAAAACTGGGCTATATAGGGAAGCTTACATTACTACAGCCCGAAAAAGTGGCAGGGCGCTGCATCAGGCAGCTATTCAGAAAAGATAGGGTGATTATGGTAAATCCCTGGAGCTGGCTGGTCATGGCGCTGCTTCCTGTATGGATAAAACTGCCATTACTCACTTATAATATAAAAAAAGAAATAAAGTGACCGTATTTGTTACAGGCATCAGTGGTTTATTAGGCACTAATCTCGCTTTGCTGTTATTAGAGAAAGGCTATACGGTTAAAGGGTTGGTAAGGAACAAAAAGTCATTTAGTCAGATCCGGCATGAACGCCTGCACCTGGTACAGGGTGAATTGCAGGAGGATCTTTCCCCTCATTTGAAAGATGTGGCCGTTATTATACATGCGGCGGCTGTTACCCAGCAAAATCTCACCCGGTATTCAGACTACTACAAACTAAACTATACGGCAACAGTGCAGCTGATGCAGGCTGCGATTAAAATGAGCATTAAAAAATTCATTTATGTCAGCACCGCCAATACTATTGGTTATGGTTTAGACAGCGCCCTGGTTGTCCCGGAGCAAAAGCCGATGAAGCTCCCGTTTACCCAATCATTCTACGCAAGAAGCAAGGCTGCGGCAGAGGAATATGTGCTCCAGCAAAGAAGTAAGATAAATGTTATTATCATAAATCCTGCTTTCATGATCGGCGCATACGACAGCAAGCCCAGTAGCGGAAAGATTATTTTAATGGGGATGAAGCGCCGGTTACTTTTCTGTCCTCCGGGAGGTAAGAACTTCGTAGCAGTAGCTGATGAAGCGCGGGGTATTGAGA
>DAOLFI010000214.1:0-6124 GCA_035326385.1 Niabella sp. | reverse complement strand
GCTAAAAGGTATTGCTGCACAAAAAACCGAACTGCTGACCGCCAACATTGAACCGGCTCTAAAACTTTCATTAGAAAAGACCGGCTTCAGATATCAGAAACAGGGCGCTATACATTATTACATTGTACCGGTGCCTAAAGGTAATATCACGGGCGTGATTATAGATGCTGAAGGAGGATCGCCCCTGGAGGCAGTATCCATAGAAACAGGCAAAGGCGTATTTATCAGCTCCTCAAAAGGAACTTTTAATATCTCCTTAGAGGAAGGCGCTTATGATATTGTACTAAGCGCCATTGGATATGAAACAAAGCAAATTCCTTCTATCAAAGTGCAAAGAGGCAGCGCCTTGTACTTAAACCTGACACTTCAAAGAAGACCCCTCAGCTTAAACCCCGTTAAAGTAGTTTCTTCTGCTGCAGCAGAAAATATACATGCCCATTATATCCGGCAAAAACAGGCAGGAGTAGTAACAGACGGATTATCTGCTCCACAGGTTGAGGCGATGCCGGATAAGCCTTTATCACAAATAATAAAACGGATAAATGGAGTCAGCCTCATTGGCAATACGGTAGGAATAAGAGGTTTGAGCGAACGGTATAGTCAGGTTCTGGTTGACGGCATTGCCCTACCATCTTGTGGATTGAATAAAAGAGGTCTTGCCCTTGATATTTTTCCCAAAGAGCTTATTAGAGAAATGATCCTCACAAAAACAGCCGCTGCCGATGCTCCCGCAGAGTTTAGCGGCGGACAGATCCATATTCATTCATTAAGCATTCCGGATCGCAGCTTTACTTCTTTTGCATTTGAGGCTGGAGGCAACAGCCAGTCCACATTTAAAAACTTTCAATGGCTGGGTAATAAAGGAAAGCTCGACTGGCTGGGCATAGATGATGGTACGCGTAAAAAGCCGGCAAATATCAAATCATGGCAATGGTATAACGATGTACCGCTGCCGCCGCCCAATGATCCCGGCGGTATGCGTACGCTTATTCCGGGAGAAACCGAACCCTACCATTCGTTAAATGCTATTGAGCAAAGCAAAACTATTCCTGCAGAGGGACTTGTTCCTTCGAAGGGCATGGCTTTGCCTGATTTCAGTTTAAACTTTTCAATGGGAAGGTCTTATGTTGTAAAAGACAGCGTTACATTAGGATTTGTGGCAGGCACTTCTGTTTACAGGCGCCGGGCCCTGGCACATTTTAATAACCGGCGAAGAGCATCTGCTGATTTCCAGCCGGATTCAGCAAAGCCTGGCACTACAGGAGAAGGAATCTCCTTCCAGCTACTTTCCGGTACAGGAACCCTATTCAACATAGGGTTAAAAACGCCCACATTCAATATAACATTTAAAAATATCTTCAGCACGCAGCTTAAAGATAATTTCAGCACAGCCATCCGCAGCTATCATAACAAAGGACAAGCCCGGCACTTTAAAGAACTGTTCCAGGAGCCTGAGCAGCATTTTTTACAACAACACAAACTGGAAGTACAGAAAATCTTTGCAAGCGCAATGGATCTTGACTATTTTTTATCATTTACCAATGCCGTACAAAAACTTTCCGACAGAAGGTATTTTCAATACTTTATTACATCAGGACCCGGCACAGATGCGGTCTACAATACGCCTAATATCCTGTACAACTGGAAACAGAACAACGATTCAAATGTAGTGGATAACCGTACCTGGCTGGATGCTGCTGAAAAGAATTATACATCAGGCCTTTCCCTCTCCAAACGGTTACTTTTTTCAAAAAACTTTTGGGGCAATATTAAAGCCGGCTGGACGGGAACCCTTCGTTACAAAACACTTTCAGCCTTACGACTTTTGCCTTATGCAAATGCTAATGCTGCATTAACCGGCCAGTATGATCAATTGCTGGATCCCGCAACAGGCAGTCCGGTTTTTTACTGGGCAGAAAATACAAATGGCAATATCTACTTGGGCAAAATGAATAGCCAGGCTTTTTATTTACTGGGTGATCAGACTTTCCGGAACAGGCTCCGGCTTTTCTATGGTATAAGAGCCTTGTATTATGATATGCAAAACGATCAAAGAATTTTTTTAAGACGATGGCATAGCGGTACCATCCCGGTGCAATACCATAACGGTATCACCGGCGAAAAAAACTGGTATTGGCAACCATCGGGTAATATGGTTTACAGCGTCAGTAAAAAGATGAATATAAGAGCTGCTTTTGCCAAAACAGTACTGCAACCGGACTTCCGGGAACTTTCTTATTTCGGACTGTATGAATATGAGCTGGACGGAAACATCAGTGGCAGGCAATTACGCACTACAAAGGTGGATAATTACGATATCCGCTGGGAGTGGTATCCCTCACTCCGGGAAAACATATCTCTTTCCTTTTTTCATAAACGGTTAAAAGACCCTGTAGAACTGGTGCAGGCCGGGGCATTTCCAACGTCTTACAGTTATATCAACCAACACGCAGCACAAACATCAGGCATTGAACTGGAAGTCCGGAAATCATTACAATTCCTGTTGCCCCAAAGCTTTTTAAAACATCTAACCTTGCACGCTAACTATACCGTCAATTGGTCTAAAGTAGAAGTGATGAGCTTTCCTACACAGGCCAATGGTGAATTTACCCAAAGCAGAATGCCCAACCAGGACAGGCCGTTATTCAACCAAGCGCCCTGGGTTGTTAACGCCGGTCTTTTATATAACGGTAAAAAAACGGGGCTTTCCATATTCTATAATAAAAGCGGTCCTAAAACTTACATTACTCATATCAATCCTAATCTTGTTGAGTATGAGAACGGAGCAGATCAGCTTGATCTGAATTTTTATGTAAACTGCATAAAGGATAAAGGCCGTATTACGTTCAATGCGCTGAACCTGCTGGATCCGTGGCGTATTTATTATACCAATAGCACAGCATACACATCAGGAAATACCGGTAGCTGGCAGCTGACGAACGGTTCTGTGGGATATAATGCAAAAGATGGAGATGCCGTCACTTTCAATATACGACAGGGAATAAATGCAAACATTGGTATAACGCTGGCGTTATAAAAAACACTGATTTAAATTGGGGACAATTTCTGTTTTCCGGCCGATTAATAAACAAAATACAAACACTATGTACTCAAAAAGAAAACGGCTATTAGATATCGGCCTTTTATTATCGATCGTCATTTTCCTAAGCTCCTGTTCTGCGGGTAGCAAGCATATTGAAGCACCAATAACTCAAATCCTACCAACCGAAAGCCTCGAAACAGTATATGGTTGTACTAATGTATCGTTCCTGTTATCAATAGCAACCACAACCTATTCCGATTATTTCATTTTGATAAATGACCAGGAAGGATTTAACCGGCTCCATTTAAACCCTTCCTGCTCCCCTGAAATTGATTTTAATAAGTACTCCCTGCTCATCGGAACAAAAGGACTAACCCGGGGCTGCTCTTCAATTGACTACCAATTGAAAAAAATAACAACAGGAACAAAAGACAGCCTGTTTCTTAATGTAACATTTCAATTAAATGACGCAACGGTTGCGCCCATTGTAACCTGGAACGTCTTAATGCCCCGGCAACCCGAAGGCATACCGGTGAAAGTAAATTTTGAAATGAAAGAATAATGATTTGTTTGTTACTATTCCGCGCCAGGTTGTTCTTATACATTACCTGTCATCCCCATAGGCATTAAACTCATCAATAGCGATTCCGGAGGTTCCAAAATATTGTAGAGCATTTTTTAAAAATTTAAGTACATTTGTGATACTATAATGTTAGTTAATATTTAAAACGGATATTACTGCTATCATGATATCACTTATATCGCCGTCCAAAGCCCAGCAAACAATAGCCCGCAACGTTCGCGAAAAGCGGTTGTCCATGGAGCTTACCCAGGACGGCTTGGCTGCACGGTCTGGTGTTCCCCTGCCAACACTAAGAAAGTTTGAGCAAAAGGGAATTATCTCTTTAGAGGGCTTATTAAAGCTATTGCAGGTTCTTGGTGGAATGGAAGTGTTTATTGATGCACTTAAACCGTCCCAATCAGGTTATGCATCTATAGACGAAGTGCTAAAAGGAGATGGTAGCATAAACCGAAATAGAGGGCGTAAAAAATGATGAACCCTGTTACCGAAATAAAAGTTGGATTGGATTTCGGTTCCGGAGTTCAACCTGTTGGGCGTTTAGCTACGCGAGACCATAAAGTTTATTTTGAGTATGGCAATGAGTTCTTACAAAGCGGGCTTCAAATTTCGCCGGTTCGCCTGCCTTTGCAAAAAGGTGTTATAGAATTGCCTCCGCGACCTTTTGAGGGCTTGGCAGGTGTATTTAGTGATAGCCTGCCTGATGGTTGGGGGCGACTGCTTTTTGATCGCATGATGAGAGCGCAGGGAATTTTGCCTTCAAGTATTTCTCCATTAGACAGGCTGGCACATGTAGGGCTGTTTGGGTTGGGCGCGTTGGTTTATGAGCCTGATAACAGTCCTTCGGATATAGACGCAATTATAGATTTGGATCACCTTGCAACTCAAACAGAAGGGGTCTTAGAGGGAAGTTCTGAAGATGTGATACAGGAGCTTTTGGCTTTAAACGGATCGTCTGCGGGTGCTCGCCCTAAAGCACTTATTGGGGTTGATCATACACGGAAGCGTATTTGCTATGGAGCTAAGCAATTGAATGAAGGATTTGAACCCTGGATTGTAAAGTTTCCCAACTCGCAGGATGGTAAAGATGCAGGAGCTATTGAGTATGTTTATGCTTTGATGGCTAAAGAAGCCGGGGTGACTATGCCCGAAGTGCATTTATTCCCTTCTCAAAAAGGCTGCGGGTATTTTGCCGTGAAGCGTTTTGACAGGGATGGCAAGCAAAGGATTCATATGCATACAGCAAGCGGGCTGCTTCACAATGACTTTAGAGTGCCTTCACTGGATTATGAAGATTTGCTCAATTTAACAGGTGCGCTAACGAAAGATATTCGTGAGATTGAGAAAATGTATCGTTTAGCCGTTTTCAATGTACTGGCACACAACAGAGATGATCACTCAAAAAATTTTAGTTTTTTGATGAATGAGTTGGGCGAATGGAAATTATCTCCTGCCTACGACATTACATTTTCAAGCGGGCCGGGTGGGGAACAAAGTACCATGGTAATGGGGGAGGGAAAAAATCCAACAACAAAGCATCTTGCGAAACTGGGCGTTGATGCAAAACTGCCAAAAGGATTAGTGGAAAATATCATCGGTCAAACTCAATATGCATTAAGTAAGTTTGTGTCCTTAGCAAAGGAGTTCGGAATAGACAAAGAGAATTTGCACTTGATTAACCAAAACATGAAATAGCTCTCCGACTCCATTTTTCTATCGCAAAATACCAATACTCCTTTCATAGCGGAGTCCGCATTGCATTTTGTACACATCGCCTGTAATTTTAATCCTCCAGGATGGTTGTTCTTATATATTACCTGTCGTCCCCATAGGCTTTAAACTCATCAATAGCGATTCCGGAGGTTCCAAAAAAGTTTTCAAAACATTTAAAGCGTACATACCTGATCTTTGGTGCATTCTTATCCACATCAAAGCTAAACCCGGCACTGGCTGCCGCCAGGTCTGCTGCATTTTCCGTTCCATAAGGCAGGCCCGAAGGTTTCACTACTTCGTAAGAACCTAACAGTTTCCATGAAGCATCCAGTTCACCATTCGGGTTAGGAGCATCGGAACCATATATCTCAAACCGTTTCATGCATCTGTCAAGATAGTAGCGCGTGCCATCCGGCTGGGGCAGCCACCATATACGGCTCAGTTTTACGGATTGACCAAGATCTATTGTCATCAGGCTGGGTCCGGCACTGCTCTCGGCAAAAGCCACCCAGGGCCATTTAAGCTTGTTGTCCCACATTCTTATGATCTCTGTTCCATGAAGCAGCGGCGCATCGCCCGGCAACATATAAGCCGCATATTTGGAGCGGTTGATCAGCACTTCATATAAAGTGCCGGTCATTTGAGTTTGAGTGTATGATGTTGCAAACGTATCTATTGCCGTCATATCGGGTCTGTAGATCGTTCTGTAACGAAGTTCTACTTCAGTGGAAACCAGACCTTCGATCACAGTTTGACTGGCCTCAACCGGTGTTGTTATCATTTTTGCC
>DAOLFI010000213.1:0-6126 GCA_035326385.1 Niabella sp. | reverse complement strand
ACAAGGATGACCTTACAGGGCAAGGGGCTTTTTTATATGGGGGCCGCTGGAACAGCAAAGGCCAATATGCGGTTTATGCCGCCGAACATATATCGCTTGCAGTACTGGAAATTGCAGTGAACTATGACAGAACACAAACCCCGCTCTTACCATCTTTTCATTTGGCAGAAATATACGTACCGGATCATAATATTATCGAGATAGAGCAATTGGCCCTCAAACAAAACTGGAGCTCCGATATGGATTATACCCAGTATATAGGAGACCAGTTCTTACAATCCAAATCAGAGCTCGCGCTAAAAATACCATCGGTTGTAATACCGGAAGAAAGCAATTTCCTGCTCAATCCCACGCATACCGATTTTAAAAAGATCAGCATCGAAAACAGCAGGGAGTATGGTTTAGATAACAGGCTTTTTTAGCTTATTTTGCATCGAACCATACTTTTTTTGTTGCATTCCAGCTACCGCTGTAATTTATAAACAGCTCTTCGCCTGCTTTTACCTTTCTTACTGTTTTGATAGTAATAGTTTTCCGGTCATAATCCATTTCGTATTCACAATTGCTTTTATAGGAATGGTTATATACAGATACCCATCCCAAAGCCATGCAGCATTCTTTACTTCCATTTCCCCATTCAAATATATAATCGTGCAACAGCGTTTTATCTAACAGCTTCCGCTCTACAGCTGACATAACCAATACCGGCGCTATTTCTATTACCGAACCTTTTGATATATCTTCGGAGGTGAATACTCCCCTGCCCATCTGGTCTGTATCAGCTATATATAAACAATATGCTATCACAATAAATGATTTGACACAAAAATAATTATTCAAAAAATAATTTTGAAAGGCTATGCAGATAAGTGAAGTTCGTAAATTTGACCAATGCAAGTGGAAAAAGGCAATGAACCCTTAGCGGAACAGTTTGAGGTCATCCTTGATTCTGGTAACAGGTCAGAAATTAAAGAATTTCTTGACAACCAGAATATAAGCGATGTGGTAGAGCTGGTATATGAGTTTCCTGAACAGGCTGCGCTGATCATTGCCAATATGTCTGTGCACCGCGCTGTAAATGTATTCAAGCTGCTTGAAGTAACGGAGCAGAATAATATTATACAGGAACTGCCCCCTAGCTATACTGCCGCACTTTTAAATGAACTTCCGGCCGATGACCGTACCGACTTCCTTGAAGAGCTTCCGGCCGATGCAGTGCGTGAACTTATAAAACTTTTAGATCCGGAAGAACGCAGGGTTACACTTTCGCTCCTTGGATATCCTGAAAACAGTATTGGCCGGCTGATGAATCCTGATTATGTATATGTTTATTCACATAATACAGTGGAAGAAGTTTTTGGTATCATCAGGAAATATGGAAAGAACAGTGAAGCCATAAACGTTATTTATGTAATCAATAAAGCCGGTGAGCTTTTAGATGACATACGCATTGGCGAATTTATACTGAGCGATCCGGGAACCAAAGTCTCGGAGCTGATGGACGAAAGAGTTATTTCTTTAAAGGCTTATGACGACCAGGAAACCGCTAGCGAAATATTTAAAATGAATAACCGCGTAGCTTTACCTGTGGTGAGTGAAAGTAATAAATTGCTGGGTATAGTTACCATTGATGACATACTTTGGGTGGCCACAGAAGAGTATAGCGAGGACATGCAAAAAATGGGGGGTACCCAGGCATTTGAAGAGCCTTATCTTGATATACCTCTTTTACGACTATTTAAAAAAAGGGTTCCCTGGCTGGTAATTTTGTTCTTAGGAGAAATGTTCACTGCTACAGCAATGGCTTTTTTTGAAGATGAGATTGCACGGGCGGTAGTGCTCGCACTTTTCATCCCGCTTATTATAAGCAGCGGAGGGAATAGCGGTTCACAGGCTTCTACCCTCATTATACAGGCTATGGCTGTTGGCGAAGTACATATCAGGGACTGGTGGCGGGTAATGCGCCGGGAAATTATTTCCGGCCTTTTATTAGGCGCTGTATTAGGCATCATAGGTTTTTTACGTATATATGTTTACCACCTCTTTTCTCCCAATTTATATGGCGAGCACTGGCTACTGTTAGGATATACACTAAGCCTTACTCTTTTGGGCGTAGTACTTTGGGGAACTTTATCGGGTAGCATGCTCCCCATCCTGCTTAAAAAGATGGGCGCTGACCCTGCGGTCAGCTCTGCTCCGTTTGTTGCTACGCTGGTAGATGTTACGGGATTAATTATCTATTTTTCTGTAGCTTTTATGTTATTAAGCGGCAGCTTGCTTTAAAACCCTTAAGCACCACCCTTACCAGACCGCCTGATAAAAAACCGCTACCTGCTGAGAAAGATTATTAATACCTGTACTGCTGCTGAACAGGAATAGTTGAACAGGCATGATATTTGCGCAACCGGTTGCGCAAGAAATTAAAAACCTTATTTTCGCTGATGTTAAAAATATTAAATTATGTGTGGAATTGTAGGCTATACTGGAAAAAGGCAGGCATACCCGATTGTCATCAAAGGATTGAAAAGATTAGAATACAGGGGCTATGATAGTGCTGGGGTTGCACTTCAGCAAGATGGTAAGGTTACTATTTATAAAAAAAAGGGCAAAGTAGCCGACCTGGAAGAAAGTATTGGAACCAGCAACGTGGCTGCCACTACAGGCATTGGCCACACCCGCTGGGCTACTCACGGCGAGCCCAACGATCGTAATGCACACCCCCACTATGCTGCAAGCGGAAAAATAGCCATGATACATAATGGCATTATTGAGAACTATGCACAACTAAAAGCAGAGCTTACCAACAAGGGCTATACTTTTAAGAGTGATACAGATACGGAGGTTTTACTAAATTTTATAGAAGAAATCAAAACCAATAACGATTGCTCTTTAGAAGAAGCCATCCGTATTGCCTTAAAGCGTGTTACGGGCGCTTATGTTATTTTATTAATTGATGATGAAAATCCTGATACGATTATTGCCGCGCGTAAAGGCAGCCCGCTGGTAATTGGTGTAGGCAAGAATGAGCATTTCCTGGGATCAGATGCATCGCCTATGCTTGAATACACTAAAGAGGTGGTATATGTGAACGATTACGAACTGGCTGTAGTAAAGCCTGATGAATTGATCTTAAAAAACCTGGGCAATGAAACAATAACGCCTTATGTACAAAAGCTGGATCTTGAACTGGCAGCTATAGAAAAAGGAGGCTATGATCATTTCATGCTTAAAGAAATTTTTGAGCAGCCCACTACCATTTATGATTGCCTTCGCGGCCGCTTAGATGCTTCAGCAGGAACTATAACGATGGCTGGCATTCAGCAATATGCCGAACAGATCATCAATGCCAACAGGATCATCATTATAGCCTGCGGAACCAGCTGGCACGCAGGTTTGGTAGCTGAATATATTATAGAAGAATTATGCCGCATTAATGTAGAAGTAGAATATGCCTCGGAGTTTCGTTACCGGAACCCGGTTATTAATAAAGGGGATGTGATCATTGCCGTTAGTCAAAGCGGCGAAACAGCCGATACCTTAGTAGCCATAGAAAGCGCTAAGGAAAAGGGTGCTATTATTATTGGCGTGGTAAATGTTGTAGGCTCTTCAATAGCCAGGGCATCCCATGCAGGCGCTTATACACATGCAGGCCCCGAAATCGGCGTAGCATCTACCAAAGCATTTACGGCACAGTTGACCGTTCTTATGATGATCGCTTTAAAACTGGGTTATTTAAAAGGCACTTTATCCAACAACCGCTACAGGCAACTGTTAAATGAACTGGACGCGGTTCCCGAAAAATCAGCGTGGGTACTGAACCACCATGAGCATATTCAATCAATTGCCGAAAAATATAAAGATGCCCGTGATTTTCTTTACCTCGGGCGCGGTTACAATTTTGCCATCGCATTAGAAGGCGCATTAAAACTCAAAGAGATCTCTTATATACACGCAGAAGGATATCCTGCAGCAGAAATGAAACACGGGCCAATTGCATTGGTTGACGAATACCTGCCGGTTGTATTTGTAGCCACAAAAGATGCCTATCATGAAAAAGTAGTGAGCAATATGCAGGAGATTAAAGCCCGTAAAGGAAAACTGATTGCAGTAGTAACAGAAGGCGATGAACAGTCGGCGTCTTTATGTGATGATGTAATAATCGTTCCCGAAGCCGATGAAGTAATTGCTCCGCTCTTAAACGTTATTCCTTTACAGCTGCTGTCCTATTATATTGGTGTTGCAAGAGGATGTAACGTTGATATGCCGCGCAACCTTGCCAAAAGCGTTACAGTAGAGTAAGGTTTTATTTTATGTACCTGGCACCATTGTTACTATCAGCTTCGTTGCATCGCACTGTTCATCGTTCCGGCTATATATCACCCTCTATTCCCATCAATAATCAATGAACCAGATAAGAAAACATAAAGCAGACCAGCTAGGTTATAATTTCATTCCCGCTTCTTTTTTACCTGAAGGGAAAGATGAATATTACCTGCGCTTTCAGCAAAACCCGGCTACCGATTACCGTCCTTTAACCAAACAGGAGATTACCATCCTCCAGTCTAATCGTAACCGTTCTGGCAACTGGGATGATGTATTGGTCCGCGATGGCATTGATATTCATCTTATAGAAGAGTGTACTTTTTACGGATTGGTAAGGATAGGCAAGCTGGAACAATATTTCCTTGAGTTCAGTGAAGTAAGGTTCCCGGTAGGTCTTTATAACAGCCAAATAGTCAGCTGCGATATCGGGGATAATGTTTCCATCAGTAATGTAAAGTATCTGAGTCATTACATTATTGAAGAGGATGTGATCATTGCCAATGTAAATGAAATGACCTGCACTTCTCACTCCAAATTTGGCAATGGTATTATAAAGGAAGGCGAAAAAGAAAATGTGCGTATCTGGGTAGAACTCTGTAACGAAAATGGCGGCAGAAAAGTTTTGCCGTTCGATGGCATGTTAGCAGGTGATGCCTGGCTTTGGTCAAAATACCGCGGTGATAAAAGGCTGATGGACGCTTTTCAGCGTTTCACTGAAGAAAAATTTGATACACTGCATGGCTACTATGGAACTGTTGGCAAAAGGACCGTTATAAAAAATACGCATATACTTAAAGATGTAAAAATTGGTACAGATGCTTACATTAAAGGTGCCAATAAATTAAAGAATCTCACCATCAACTCTAACGAAAAAGCAAAATCGCAAATTGGTGAAGGTTGCGAAATGGTAAATGGCATAATAGGTGTTGGCAGCCGTGCTTTTTATGGGGTTAAAGCGGTGCGCTTTATTCTATCCCCTTTTTCCCAATTAAAATATGGTGCCCGGCTGATCAACTCTTACTTAGGCGAAAACGCTACAGTTTCCTGTTGCGAAGTATTGAATTCCTTAATTTTTCCCGCCCATGAGCAGCACCATAATAACTCTTTTTTATGCGCGGCATTAATAAAAGGCCAAAGCAATATGGCGGCGGGCGCTACTATTGGCTCTAATCATAATTCACGCGGAGCAGATGGCGAAATACAGGCAGGACGAGGATTTTGGCCGGGATTATGCGTAAGCCTCAAACACAATTCCCGTTTTGCATCATTTACCATGATCGCAAAAGGTAATTATCCTGCTGAGCTGGATATTCCCTTCCCCTTTTCTCTTATCAGCAATGAAGAACATTCCAACAAGCTGGTAGTAATGCCGGCTTACTGGTTCATGTATAATATGTATGCCATACAAAGAAATGAACGCAAGTTTGCAGAAAGAGATAGCAGAATTGATAAATTTCCTCTTATAGAATTTAATTGCCTTGCACCTGATACCATCAATGAAATATATCAATCGCTTGGCCTGCTTGAGCTTTTTACAGGAAAAGCCTTCTATAAAGCCAATAAAATGATTGGCAGCGATGATGACTATATTTCCAAAGGGAAATCACTCCTGGAGCATCATTCGCCTGTAATAAGCAAGCTGGATATACGGGCTGATGGTTTTGAAAATTCAAAAAGACCGGTACAGATCATAAAAGTTCTGGAAAGCTATATTGTTTACAAAAAAATGCTGCGATTTTATGTGGGTAGTGAAATTATCCATTACATTACTGAGCATCATATAACTGATACCCCACAGTTATT
>DAOLFI010000212.1:0-6135 GCA_035326385.1 Niabella sp. | reverse complement strand
TCATATGGCAAGCAATCGTTAGAGGTCAGTCCGTTTCTACGGAAGGACCTTTTTTATTTAATGCTATGGAACCAGCTGATATAAAAAAATCCGGGAAGAAACCCGGATTAACAATTTAAAAAAACACAAGGCTTGCAATCGTTAGAGGCAATCAATTAGAGGTCATTTTTAAACATCAGCTACGTTTAGTTGATGTTTGCTATACTTCAAACCTGCTTTTTTGATGTATAGGGACGCTAAGGTATAATTATTTTCTATACGGTCTTAACTTTTTTTTAATTTTTTTTACAATTTTTTTAAATCCGGCAGAAAAATACTTGTTTCAGATCAATAAACATAAGCGAGTTATAGAGGTTGGGCATAAATACCATTATCCCGTGAAACACCATATAACATTCGGTTTTTAGCATTTTATTCATCTTTGGGGCGAAAAAATTAACATTAAGTTATTATTCCTGTGTTTTTATCCGTTTTATCTTTGTATCAGATAGCGAAAGCTATCAAAAAATAAATTATAAGTTTTTTTTCATATGGCAAGCAATCGTTAGAGGTCAGTCCGTTTCTACGGAGGGACCTTTTTTATTTTTGGTCAGCAGATCAGTTCTAAAATGTAATGAATATCAAAAAATACAGGATCTGAAAAACATTAACCAGACATCCTTCCAGAATAACAATACAGGCTGAATTTCTCCATTTTTAAACCATAAAGGAGCAGATATTTTTGCTTGGACATCCCTTTATCAATACCCTAAAACATAGTCCCCTAAAGGATTCCAGCAAATATTCTTCGCTTGAATGTAATATTTTACGGATTAAGTTGAATCTATAATTGTATAAATAGCAATTATCTTTGTGTAACAATAACACAAAAGGGTTATTCAGGAGGCGAAAGAAGAAGAGGAAGTGTGATAAAAAAGATTTTTCAAGTTTTTTCATATGGCAAGCAATCGTTAGAGGTCAGTCCGTTTCTACGGAAGGACCCTTTTTTTTGGCCCTAATACAAAAAAAGGATTGCTTTTCAGCAATCCCAGGTTCATAGGTTCCGGCGTACCGCTTTATTTGGTACTCATCTGGTTAATAAGGCTTAACAGCTGGCTTTCAGATACTTCAGTCATATTGAATGTGAACCCTGCATAAGTTTTTCCGGCATCGGGAGCGGGTATAGTTACATCCCTCATTTCTGCATAAAACTTCCCGTTTTTAGCACTGAGCGCCAGAAAAGTTCCTTCCTGTCCTACTGGGATAGAGTTTTGATAGCTTAACAACCCTTCCTTACCCGCAGCCGGAGAAAAAATAACATTATACAGCTTTATTAAGGTATTGGTATTCTTTGTTTTAAAGAACAACAAGCTGGGGTCTGAGCTGGAATAGTTGTTACCTGTTTCGGTATTGAATTTATCACCAAAATATCCAAGAACAGTTGTTTTAGGGCGGGGATCATTATATAAAGCATCGCAGTTTCTCCATTGGCCCAAAGCATCCAGGGGAAAAATAGTTGTTGCCGGGGAAGCCACTCCAAAACCCGGGATCTGATCCCATGCAATACCTCTTCTTACGTTTACCTGGCTGGTTACAGAAACGCTGATATTTTCATGATTGTGTCCGCTTAAAGTATAGCTGATCGTACTGTCTCCGTCCCACATAGGCACTTCTCTCTGCTGACCATTTGCACCGGCTCCTATAGGAACAACAACACTTGGTGGTTTCGCTCCGTTTAAAACCAGCTGATTATTGTTTTGCTCGGCCTTTACAATTATTTCGCCAAAAGACTGGAGCATTTCTCCTCCCGAAGTAAGCGTTGGCTTATCGGCCAGAATCATATCAGAAGCGTCTAAAATATCCCTTGCTGAAACAGAAACATTCCCCGAGACAACGGTGCCTCCGCTGGTTTTAAAAGCATTGGCAGGAAAAGTGATTTTTGTGCCACTGCTTAAAGTAATGGTTCCTCCGGCAGCAGCATCTATGGTAAATTTTTCATCTTTAGGTGCATGCCTGGCAAAAAAAGCATCCATCAATTGTGTGGAGGCTTTATCATCTGCCCCAGGAACTTTAATAGAATTATCGTTTTTTTTACAGGAGCTGACAGTAATGGCAGCGATGGCAATAGCGGCAGTTAATAAAAATGTCTTTTTCATAACTATGGGTTTTAAATTATTTTAAATGTTTGTTTACAGGTATATCAGCACCTGGAACAATTGTTACCCCCTTAGTTGAAAATTTTTTATTTCTTTTTTAAAATGACTGTAACCGCTGCTGCCGCCAGCAGCAAACCAACGCAGATGTAGATGAAAAAGGACTTATTTGCCGATTTAACCAATACAGGGAGATTGTTTCCCTGATAATAAATGGCGGCCCAAAGCCAGGGATTTTGATCGGCAGCAGAAGTTTTTTCCCCGAAATATATTGCCCTGGCTTGTTGTAATGCTTTAGCCGGCTCTTTCACCCGGATCAGCTCCTTATAAAAATTTTTCAGAAGAGCGGTGGTGGTGGCATCATCTACCTGCCAACGGGCAGAAAGTACACCTCCTACTCCTTTGCCTATAAAAGTGCGCCCCAGGCTTAGCATTCCCTCCTGGTGCAGCGATGCCCCTTTGCCGGTTTCGCAGGCAGCCAGCACTACTAACGGGCATTTTGAGCGGCTGTACTGCATCTGCCCAAGGTATAACTTGTTTTGCAGCACAATAAAGGGCTGTGAGCGGCTGTCATCAGCAACAGCATGGGAAGATAAATGGACGATATTGTTCTCACTTAATTCTTTATAGAAAATATTATCGGTTGCAGTGGCAGCATTATACCTTTTACAGCTGAACAATTTTTTTAAAAATGATACCTCCTCTTTTGCCGAAGGCAATGCCGGAAACCCTAAATGCTCCTGCTCAAAACTAAAAACAGCCACTCCTGCGGCTTCCTTATATTTCGCAGTATTCAAAAGCTGTAATAAAGAGAACTGGTAGCTTATTGTATTGGCAGCACCAAAGTATTGAGGCTTTTGTCCGCTATAGGAAAGCGCTTCAAAAGGTAAAAGATGCAAAGCCCCTGCAGGTGAAATAATGTACTCAGATGCCTGGGAAGACGCCCCCGGTAAATATTTTTTTAAAAGTGCGGCCGCGAACTGGTAATATCCGGGAGGGTTATTGTTGAATGCGCCCGGACCGTTATAGAAATAAGTATTTACAAAATAACTAATGTCCTGAAAGGAGGCCGATGCGTCTGCCAAGTGACTTAAAGACGAAGAACTTACATGCACCATGTAAAAAGCAGTATCGGAGCAATAATAGCTTACTATATTGCTATGTCTTCGCGCATCATTCAGCCATGCAAGAAACTTATCGTATCGCGGGGCCGATAACTGTTCTTCATAATTGCTTTTGGTTAAACTTAGCTGGTATTCTTTTTCTGCTATACGCGTTCTTATAGCCTCCTGCTCCTGTGGTGCGGCTGCCTGTGCCAGTAATAAATAATCGTTACGCAGTTCATCAAAGGCAGGCGCTGCAACACCTGTATCTGCTTGCAGGCGCTGGCTGCGCTGCTGATTGTACATCAGCTTACGGCCTTTTGACAGCTCTGTTAGCCATACTGCTTTTAGCAAATACGTTTCCTCTTTGGTATGGCCATACATAGCATGGTGCCATGCTATGCCTTTTTCTGTAAGCAGATCGTTTGAATAAATGCTGCTGTTGCTATACATCCAGGCATCTATTAACTGCTGGGTGTAGTAATCATTTAAAACAGCCTGTGTGTACCAGTAGGAGGCACTATCCGCCTGATCTGCTTTTTCAAATACCTGTGCCAGGCCAAACATGGATGTGGTTACCGTAAAATCGGGATATAAACCAATGCTATCGCGCTGGAAAAAGGATAATGCTTTGTTATACCATAATAAACTTTCTTCCGGACTGCCTTTTAAAAGATAGTTATTCCCTAATGCGTTAGCCAGGCGGGCTTTTTCTCTGGGCGAAACAAAAGATCCTAAATCCCAGGCATCATGAAGACAGGCTATTGCAGGGCCGGGCTTATGTTCTGCATTAAGAATACGGGCTTTATTTGCAAGCGATGTAACCTGCCAGGCTATATTATCGTCAGCAGTCATTTTTTTAAGCAAGGCCTTATCATTCCAGTATTTTGCACTATCTGTTTGTCCTGCTTCCAGATAAGCCTCTGTTTTGAGATTATATAGCTGGATCGCGGCCCGGCTGTTACCAATACCGATAGCTTCAAGCCCTTTGCCTGTAATAACCTGGACCATTGCATAGTTCTGCATGTAAAAATAAGTGGTGGCAAGATTGGCATATAGCCCGGGCAGCATTCCTTCTCTGCCATTTTCTGTTGCCGACCGAATGGCTGTTTGCTGTATAATAACGGCTTTGGTAAAATCGCCTGTGCGGGTATAATTATTTCCAAGAGGTTTACATACATATTCTTCAAACGCCCATTCACTTGCCAGTACTTTGTCATTTTTATTTGTCTGGTAAAAACCCAAAGCTTTCTCATACCACCGGGTAGAAGACTTTACCTGCCCGCTTTGTAAAAGGTGGTAAGCGATGTTGGTAAGCAGATTATAATATGCTATTTTTTCATCCGGGTCTTTTGGCTGCCGCCAGATATTATCCAGTACAGAATCTGCCTTACCGGCAAGCGCGGGCGTTTCATCTATCCTGTCGAACAGATAATTGATATACCCCGATAAAGAATCTTTCTTTTTAAAATGGCTATACTCCTGCGATAACTTTTGTTGCGGAGCAATAGCATTGGCAAACAACAGCACAATTGCTGCCAGCAATACAATAAACAATGGTATTTTAAAATAGTCGGGAGCTTTAGTTACAAACGCCATCCTGCATATATGTACCCAAAACTACTGTTTTTACCATTGTAATAATACCTGAGGCCCAAATGCGGGCCCAGCTTTACTTTACCCACCTGCAGATCAAAAAACGGACGGGCTTTCCAGTTGCTGAATGCTTTTATTTTCTCTGTTGCTGATATGCCGTACGGAAGCGGGACCCCATTGGCGCTAATGATATTGTAATTATTTGATGTTGTAATCTCGCCGCTTATATCGGCTGTTACCACTGCACCGGCACCAATAGAAATATAATCGTTAATATTGTACCGAAGCTGAAGCGGGATAAGCTTTACCTGACTTATTTTAGTGGTTTGAGTGGAATCGAAAGAATTATATTCAAACTCCCTTTTTAAAGAATCAATAAAAACAGTTCCCCGTTTTTCCATCCCTGTAAAATGAGCGGTCTGCGTGCTTATGCCCGCCTTATAATACAATTCCACCTGGAAGTAGGGCAGGTAGGGCGCCAGGGGAGCAAGTCCCACACCTGTTACTATACCATCGCTTGTTACAGCATCACTTCCCAAAGCCTTTTCATAACCTGCCATAAAAACCGGAGAAGGACTTTTTTTAAATCTCCCGGTTGCATGATTGGTAATGACCGGGGCATTCTTGTCAAAATAAATGGCCGTACGCGATTTAAAAGGTTTATTATCGAGCTTTTTTTTGGTTACTACACTAAACTCCATGAACCCCTTGGTGCTGTCCTTATCCTCCACACCTTTTTGATTGGTACCCGGTAAATAAATCCCGTGAAAAGTAAATACAGCGCCTTTCTCATTCTTTTCCAGTTCCCAGCAGCCGCGCTTTTCTTTTGCCAGGCTATCACAGGGCGGGCAATAGGGGTGCATATCTGTAACCTTTATGGTTTCAGGATTCAGTACAGGAGCCAATGTCATATCCAGCGCTATTTTACGTGCGGGGCCTTTGCCATTGTTTTGAAATCTTACTTTATAATTCAGCGGCTTGTATTTTTTTAAGAAGCGGTAACTGAGCCGCCCTCCTTTTATATTCATTTTATTGGGATCGTGAGAGTTTACTACCGGAACGCTTAACCGGTGCATTACCGGCTGTCCCTGATCGGGTACATATACGCCTGTAATGGTAAGGGTTGCATTCGTGTCTTTTATCATTTCGGGAGTAACATGTAATTGTAAAAAGGAAAAGCGGGCTTCGCCGGACGGGACTGCTTTCAAATCTGTGCTAAGCACATTTTTATATAATGACACTGTATTGGAAAATAAAATGCCGGCATCCGCTGCATTAACTTTTTTTCAAACCCGGACGCGGGG
>DAOLFI010000211.1:0-6148 GCA_035326385.1 Niabella sp. | reverse complement strand
CTTACAAAAATCACTTCTTTATTGGTTTTGCCGTTCATCCCATCTACTGTAATAAATATATCGGAGAAGAGTTCCGGTACCAGGCTATATTCATTTCTGCCTATTAATTCTTTTGCGGCATCAGCAGCCAGCTTCCAGCGATTGGCATCATAACTGGTATAGCCTGTTTTATCATTACCGGCTTCTATATTCTGACCATTAAATAAAGGGCTTGCTGCATATAATAACACACGCGCTTTTAAGGCCAGGCAGGCGCCTTTGGTAACGGAATGGTATTCGCCTGTAGCTCTGGTTTGTGCTAACGTACGCAGACTGTCTTTTATCTGGTTGCACTCGCTTACAATATAATCTACACATTCCTGAAATGAATTCCGGGGCAGCTGAACATCATCTTCCAGGTCGCGCACAGCATCACCCACAATAGGTACTCCGCCATAGCGTTTTAAAAGCTCAAAATACATGAGCGCCCTGATGAACCTGGCTTCGGCTTTGTAAGCATGTTTTTTAGGATAACCGGGCGCCACCATTTTATTCAGCGGAACAACATCAATATTAGTGATAAAAATATTGGCTTTTCTTATGCCTGCGTAACCGGTAGACCAGAAGTTTTCGCCCGATGGAAACGCTGAAGAAGAGTAGCCGCCTGTAGCCAGCATGTACACATCATTACTGCCTATTGCAGAGGATACAGCATCATCTGTAGCAGCATCCAGTATATCTGAACCTACCCGGTTAAAACCTTTTGGAACAGTATAATAAACTCCGCTTAAAAAGCGCTCTGCATTTACACCCAGCGAGTCGTCTTTATCGAAAATATATTCAAGCGTATTCAGTTCCAAAGGAATCTTCTCTATGTTTTTAGCACAGGCACCTAAAACAAGTGTGATGCCAAGCAAAATTTTATATGGAATACTTTTCATGCGTATGCTTTTTATTTATTGAAAGCAGGTTTTCTAAAATTTAATATTGATACCCATATTATAAACCTTCTGAATAGGATAGGCACCGTAGCCCACCTCGGGGTCTACACGGTCGTAGGCCGACCATGTGAAAAGGTTTTGGGCATTGGCAAATGCCGTTATGCCAGCCACTCTAAAGCGCGAAGTCCATTTAAAAGGAAATGTATATTGGAGGTTAATATTTTTTATGCGCCAGTAATCGCCGGAGTGCAGCCAGAAAGAGCTTCCGCTTAATGTATAACCATCGCCAAATGCGCCGTTGGGCTTTAATCTGGGATAAGTAGCTATATCAGCTGTTTCGGGCGTCCACCTGTTCAAAATCTGCTCATACAGCTGCCCATAAACCTGGCCATTGGCTTTAAGAATTTCTGTATTCCAGTTATCTATATAAAGGTCCCTGTTTTTCACTCCCTGCAACAGGATGCTAAAGCCAACCCCCTTATAATTAAAGCCGGTGGTTAAACCGTAATATAGCAATGGCTTATTTGTTCCGATTGCGGTTTGGTCGAACTGATCTATCACTCCATCCCCGTTAAGGTCCTTAAACTTAATGTCGCCGGCATGCACTTCATAACCCGCTATTACAGCGCTTGATTGAGCTTCTTCTTCTGTCCGGAACAATCCTTCGGCTATATAACCAAACCTTATGTCTACCGGAAGCCCGGTCCTGACATTCCAGGGATAATCTCTTCGCTGTTCATCCATAAAAAGCACTTTGCTTTTTTCGAGCGATCCGTTAGCAGTAAAGAAATAATTAAATGCCCCCATATTGTTTTGATAAGAAACCTGCAGCTCTCCCCCTGTATAAAGTCTTTCTCCAATGTTTTCTGAAGGATAACCGGTGCCCAGCAGCGCTATATTTTTTCCCCGAACCTGTAAAAGATCAAAAAGTACATCCCGGTAATAATCGGCGCTGATGGATAAATGATCTTCAAATAAAGAGATATCCACCCCTGCATTAAACTTATTGCCCTGCTCCCAGCTAATACCTGTATTGGCCAGCCCGTTTTCGGCAACGGCTATCTGTGCCCTTTCATGCCCAATACCGGCAATGCCTGTTTGATCATTACTTGTAGCATAAGTTTGCCGCCAGATAAAGTAGCCGGAATTGTCAACACCGTTGCCGGTATGCGCATAAGTAGCCCTCAGCTTCAGAAGACTGATCCAGTCTGCGTTATCTTTTATAAAATTTTCCTTAGCAATATTCCATCCGGCGCCAGCCGCATAAAACAGCCCAAACTGGTGACCGGGCGGATACCGGTCGTAACCACTATAGTTAAGCGCGCCTTCCAGCATATACTTCTCCTTGTAATTGTATTGCAGCTTAGCCATATAATTGGTGGCAGTGCCCGGCAGATCAAAGTTGAGGGTTACCCGCCTGGAGTCTGCCATTAAAGAACCGGTAAAGGAATGGTAGCGATTGAATATTTTGGAGTACCCTACCTGGCCTTGCGCATACCAGTATCTGGCATTTGAAATAGCGTAAAAATTATTTACCTGTGTATTGGCGCTGCCGTAACGGGCATAGGTGGTATCATTATTGCCTCCAATTTGCATCAGGTAAACAGGCACCTGCAATTTTCTGTCAGTTACTGTAGCGGACTGAACAGAGAGATTGCCTTTTACTTTTACCCAAAGGCCTTTCACCCAATTGTCAAAATTGTATTTCATATCCACATTGGCCATAATATCTCTGTCAGTATTCATCATATACCCCGAATGATCAAGCATGGCCTTTAAGTTTTGCTGAAAGGAGTTGTTGCCGCCAAAAGACCCATCCGGGTTATATACAGGATAAGCGTTGTTAGGAGTGGTTAAAAGAGCCCCTAAAATATTATTTGCACCAGCGCCCGGCTGGTTACCGTCCTGTATACGGCCAAATAGCTGCACGCCAACGTTGAAATATTTTGTAACATCTATATCTACCTTTGAATTGATGAGGTAGCGCTGCAATTGCAGTTTAGCATCGGAGTTTTGAATATTCAGCAGGCCGTCCTGGCTCATGTAGCTTAGCGAAACCATGTATCGCGCTACCTGGCCGCCGCCACCAAGATTCATGTTATACCGGTACAGGGGTGCGCTTTTTTTAAGCACTAAATCGTACCAGTCTACGTTGGGGTGCAGATAAGGATCGGTTCCGTTTTTAAAAGCTTCCAGGTCAGCTACACTATACAAAGTCTTGCGCCCTGCATTTTGCAATGCCTCATTTACGAGGTAAGAATAGCTAAAAGCATCCAGAGGTGTTGGCTGCGTTATTGCCTGCTGACTCCCTACTTCCGCTGTAAAGGAAAATTGTGGCGGCCCCATTTGCGGTTTTCTGGTAGTTACCAGCAATAATCCTTTAGAGCTTCGCTGGCCTAACGCAATAGAGGATAAACCATCTTTTAAAACAGATACACTTTCGATACTTTCGGGGTCAAGCGAAAAAATATTCCGCTGAATGCCATCTACTATAACAATTGGATTTTGTCCTCTTAATTTGAGCGATATCTCGTTATTATCGCTAAACGGGTTTAAGCCAGTTCTCGCTACCGGCATCTCACCCTCTTTGTTCTGGCCTGCAGCATTCACATCACCTGTTCCTGAAAACGTACGAAATCCCTGTAACTGCTCGGTATATAAACCTGCAAGCCTGCCCGTAAGCGCATAAGGGTATAATGTGGCCGGTGTAGTAGCTAGCTGGGGCGTATATACCGTAGCTGCTGCGCCCAAAAAGAGCGATTTTTTCTGCTGATCGTATAAGACCTCTAAATTGTCTTCTTTTACCAGGTAGCTTTTTCTTACCGAAACAGTAATGTTATTGTCCCCTGCAGCCAGTTTATAAACAGTGGCGTCTACCGACTTTCCGGAAAAATAAAGCGTAGCCGGAAGTGACACGCTTATTTCAAAAGCGCCGTCTTCATTGCTCATCACATAAGTACCGCTTTTCTTTTCCTCAATCCGTATATTCTCAGCCGGATGGCCATATTCATTTACTACCCTGCCTTTTACCACTTTATCAGCTTGAGCAAAACACATATTGAATATTAAAAGAGCAAAAGCAGCAGCTCCTGTTCTTTTAAAAAAAGTATTTAATGACGGCATAAATATTTTTCGTTTATGGTGATCCTGCAAGCAGGAGATTTTAATCTGTTGAACGTTATTGACAGTTAAATGTGAACCGGAAAGGATCGGTTTCGGCAGTACTTCCGCCATAGCCTATTTTTTTGGCGCCGGTAGCATCTGTTAAAAAATATTCCATTCGCTGCAGGGACTGGGTTTCAGTTAAGCCAAAATATGATCGCGGCCAGAAGTCAAACCTAAACCTGTTAATGCCTGCCATTGGCTTAAAGGCTGAATGATCTGTTATTTCGCAGCGCTCAATTACCGCCCCGGAGGAAGTATAAGCTTTGGCGCACAGGTATATTTTAGATTCATTGCTCAAAGGAGTTTCTACCAGATCACCATCATAAAAAATAGTTTGTATATCATTATCTGTTGCCTTTGCCAGCTCCATCATAGCTATTTGAGGATTTACAAAATCGATCAGATCACCGGTTCCGTTTACAACGGTCAGGCGGGCATATTTTCCATCGTGGTATTTATCATTTCCGGGGGCGGCCAGGCCGTCATTGGCGTTGCCAATAAAATATCCCAGGTTCACCAGCATATTTTCTTCGCCCACTTTGGTTACAATTCTTAAAGTAAATGTAATGCCGCTATTTACATCATAAGTTTTAGTAGACCGGAATACGACCCATTCCATATCAGCGACAATATTCCCCATGAGCGCATATCTTTTATCCGACATAAGCGCATCGGCCCAGGGCAATTGTGTTTTTGATTCTCTTTCAGAAACGGGCATCAGGCTCATTTTTTCGTTATCGGCTCCCATTGGGATACAGGTATAGAAAGCTGAGGTATTTTGTTTTGCATTCCAGGACTTGGGCACCAAGAAGCCTACTACAAGAGTGCTGCCATTGTTAGTACCGGCAGGGTCGATCTTACAGTTTACCGTCACTGTCATTTCACTGCCTGCATCGGCTTCAGAAGGCTGATCTATACTTACTATATCGATGCTGCAGGCAAATATTAACCCCAGCAAAACCACTACTGCCAGGAACTTCCAGCCATTCTTTTTCTTAAAATATTGTTTCATGCTCATATATGAGAGTTGAGAGATGTTAATATATTATTCTGCAGCTACCAGAGCGTATTGATAAGTATTCCTGTTGCAGCCCGGCGAGCCTTTTAAAATGATCCTTCGCACACCCTCCACTACCGGGTACTCGAACTCGTTTACAAAAGCCTGGGAACCTCCCTGCTGAATAAAAGAGATACGCAAAGGATATGCACCATCGTCTAAAGTCCAGGTGCCGTCTTTTGCAATAACAAAAGGAGCCTCATGGCCTACGATGTAGCTACCATCACCCTTAAACTGAATTCTAAAGGCCGAAAAATCAAAATAATCGGTTATGTCCACCCCGTTTCTTGTAACGGAGGCAATTTTCCAGGTGCCTACAATATCCTTGGCGGCCTCGGCATTGATCCTGGTATTTTCTTTCTGGCAAGCATTTACCAGTAATAATAGCAACAGGGCAAATGCTGCTGAAAATATATACCTGCTTTGGTTCATAATTAATATGTTGAATTTTATAGTGCTGATTTGCAGCATTTATTGAGCAGTTGTGCTCCAATATGGATTTTGTAACAGCAGATCCGTTTTTGCAACTTCACCTTGCGGAATGGGAAACAGGTACATTGCATTTCTGAAATTACGCTTGCGTACATCAAAAATGTCGAATACCGGTGTAGCGGTTGGGCTGCTCCTCGTAACTTTCATTCCATGCATTACAGTGTTCTCGGTAGTTTCGGCAATCATCCAGCGACGAACATCCCAAAACCAGTGCTCTTCAAATGCCAGCTCTATACGACGTTCATTCCTTATAGCGGCTCTCATTTTTTCTTTTGACATACCTTCTGAAAGGCCATACCTATTATCTGCACCTGCTTCAATACCTGCTCTTTTTCTGATAGCAATAATAGCATCGTACACTTCCTGCGTAGGACCGGCGAACTCATTTTCAGCTTCGGCAAAATCCAGGTAAATCTCTGCCAGGCGGATCAGCGGCCAGCAGCGATTGTTACTGTGAACAGAGTTGGCTGCCTGATCCGGTTTCAGCATTTTATTTACATAATAGCCGGTAGTT
>DAOLFI010000210.1:0-6156 GCA_035326385.1 Niabella sp. | reverse complement strand
AAACACTGGGAGCCATCCGGGTTGAAAGTAAAAATACAGACCAGTTGCGTACTTTCTATTCCTGCCTGTATAGAATGGTCTTCTTCCCTAACAAATTATACGAAACAGATGCCAAAGGGAGAATCATGCATTACAGCCCTTATACAGGCGAAGTATTGCCGGGTTATATGTTTGGCGGAACAGGTTTCTGGGATACATTCCGGGCGCTCTATCCTTTCCTGAATCTTGTCTTCCCTTCCATCAACAAAGAAATGCAGGAAGGATTGATCAATGACTATAAAGAAGGAGGCTTCCTGCCGGAATGGAGCAGCCCCGGTTATGCGGATATTATGGTGGGTAACAACTCCGCCTCTGTTGTATCCGACGCCTACATAAAAGGTTTGAGAGGATACGACATTCAAACACTTTATAAGGCCTTGTTGCACGGAGCTAATAACGAAGGTCCAATGACAGCAGTAGGCCGTAAAGGGGTAAAATACTATAATGAGCTGGGATATGTACCTTATGATGTGGGCATTAATGAAAATGCTGCCCGCACGTTGGAGTACGCGTACGACGATTTCACTATTTACCAGTTAGCCAAAGCCCTGAACAGACCAAAAGAAGAAATAGAGCTGTATAAAAAAAGAAGTCTTAACTATAAAAACCTGTTCGATCCCGAACATAAGCTCATGCGCGGTAAAAACAAGGACGGTACATTCCAGTCACCTTTTAACCCGCAGAAATGGGGTGATGCCTTTACGGAAGGTAATAGCTGGCATTACTCCTGGAGCGTATTTCACGACATCAATGGCTTAATGCAATTAATGGGAGGAAAAAAGGAATTTATACAAATGCTGGACTCTGTATTCATCATGCCTCCTACATTTGACGACTCCTATTACAGAGGTGTCATTCATGAAATAAGAGAAATGCAGATCATGAACATGGGGCAATATGCCCATGGCAACCAGCCTATACAGCATATGATTTATTTATATAACTACGCCGGCCAGCCCTGGAAAGCGCAGTATTGGGTAAGAGAAGTATTGGATAAGCTTTACTTCGCCACTCCCGACGGGTATTGCGGCGATGAAGATAATGGTCAAACCTCCGCATGGTACGTTTTCTCTGCAATGGGCTTTTACCCTGTATGCCCGGGAACAGATCAGTATGTATTAGGCTCACCGCTGTTCGACAAAGTAACCGTAACTCTTGAGAACGGAAAACAGATCGTAATATCAGCTGCCAATAACAGCAGCGCCAACAGGTATGTAAAGAGCATGACATTTAATGGTCTCCCGCATAGCAAGAACTGGATCAGCCATTTTGACCTGATGAAGGGAGCAAAGATCGGCTTCTCTATGAGCACTACGCCAAACATGCAAAAAGGAACCAAAGACTCAGATTTCCCCTATTCTCTTTCTACCGATCCGCAATCAAAATAATAATTAATTATAATCTATATCAGTAATGAAAAAAATAATCAGTGTACTAAGCTTTATCTGTATCGTTCTGCCAGGCATTTCGCAAAAAGCTTCAAGAAGAAGCTGGGAAGATATTGACCTTTCCAATGCTATAAGCAACGATACTATCAAAAGAAAAGCGTTTACTATTGTATTTATTAATAAATCAGAAAAGTTCAGTAAAAAGACCGGTGAACGTATGATAGAAACTTTCTTTAAAGTATATCCGCAGGAAGCCAGACTTTATAACAGGAACACAAGAAAGCTGGTTACTTTTATTATAGATCCGGAATACACAGGGGTAGCCGCAGCTTCAGGAGGGGTGATAAAGGTAAATCCTGAATGGATGATCAAAAACCCCGAAGATCTGGATGTGGTAACCCACGAAGCCATGCACATTGTACAAAACTACCCGGGAGGAGCCGGACCGGGATGGGTTACGGAAGGCGTGGCCGATTATGTACGTTACAAATTAGGCGTTAATAATACGGCCGGCAACTGGAGCCTGCCTGAATTTTCGGAAAAGCAGCATTATACCAATGCCTACCGTGTAACGGCCAGGTTCTTTGTATGGATAGAAAAAAATCATAACAGGAAGCTAGTGAAACAACTGGATCACGCTATGCGCACCAAAACCTATACGGAGAATTTCTGGAAAAAAGAAACAGGAAAAACAGTGGACGAGCTTTGGGATGATTATAAAAAAAATCCGAAGATATAGATATATGAATGAAAACGGATGTATAAGACCTTTTTTGCTCTTTTACTCCCCTCTCCTTTTGGAGAGTCCCGATAGCTATCGGGAGGGGTGAGGTCTTACTGCGAAATATTTATACATCCATAAAACCATAACCATTCCCAAATGAAACAAAGGGTACTTACTATCGGGATAATGCTCATATACGTTGTGGTAATAGCGCAGAAAAATAATCCCCTGATACCTGCTGATTACGTAAATGTTTTTTTGGGCACTTCGGGAGATCACGGACAGCTTTCCCCTGCGGCAAGCTATCCTTTTAGCTACATGAGCATAGTACCGCAAACCTATCCGAAAACACATACCGGATATGAATACTATGCTAAAAAATTCCTGGGCTTTGCACATACCCTTTTCGAAGGCGTAGGCTGCCGGGGAAGCGGCGGAAATATACTGGTAAAACCATTCTTAAACAGCCCTGAAGATCTGCTTGAAAAAGTAGATCAGGCAGGACATCCGGGCAGCTACTCCGTTCGTTTCTCTAACAAAATAGCTGCAGACTTCGTGGTGGGGAATAAGTACGGGCAGCATGTTTACAGTTTTCCCAAAGGCAAACACGGTATCCTGATAGATCTTGCATATTGCTTATCCAATGGGTTCAAAAATGCATCCTACACTATTTCCGGCAACACGGTTCAGGGCTGGGTTGAGGCCGGCACGACCTGTAGCGCCGGCGCTTACAAATTATATTTCTACCTGTTGCTAAACCAACCCATAACCTGGAAGGATGCTGGTTCCAGGCAAATCACCGCCAGCTGGGAGAGCTCATCAGCCAAAAAAGTGCTGTTGAGCGTAGGCCTGTCTTCGGTGAACGAGCAATACGCTCAGAAAGCAATACAGCCAACCAGCTTTAGCGAACAACAAAAACGAACCCGCTCAGACTGGAATAACGCCTTGCAGCAAATAAAGGTATCAGGATCCCGGGCTAAAAAATCACTGTTTTACTCCCTGCTATACAGGGCTATTCAATCACCTTATCATATCAGCGAGCCCGACGGAACTTACCGGGCCAATGATGGAAGCCTGCAAAAAAGCAAAGAACCTTATTATAATGGCTGGTCTATCTGGGATAACTACAAAACCCAGCTCCCGCTTCTTTCACTGGCCTACCCTGATCAATTTCACTCCATAGCACGGTCTATTGCCCAATTATACTTATATGGCAAAAAAGATTATGCTACCTTAACCGAACCTTCCAATTCGGTAAGAACTGAACATGCAGTAGTAGTATTGCTCGACGCCTATAAAAAAGGGATCCCTATAGACCTTAAACAAATATTCATTCCGCTGAAAAAGGAAATAGATGCGCTCGATTTCAGCAAACCCGATAAAGCATTGGAGGCTTGCTATGACACCTGGGCCTTCGCTGAAATATGCGCCATTACCGGTAACATCGCCGATGCAGCTGTCTACAAACAAAAAGCGCTTGGCTACAAGGAATATTGGAATAAAGATTTCAAAGACCTTTCAAAAAAGGATGTAGACCAAATGCAGGCCCGCGGCCTGTACCAGGGTACTATCTGGCAATACCGCTGGTTTGTGCCTTTTGATGTGGAAGGACTTATAGCGCTCACAGGAGGCGAAAGCAGTTTCATTGAGCAATTAAATACATTTTTTAACAAGGACCTTTACAACCACGCCAATGAGCCCGACATACAGGCACCTGCTATGTTCAATGCTACGAAGGCTTATCCCCTATCACAATACTGGATGCACACCATAGCTGCCGACACCATTGTTCAGTACTATTTTAACGATAATAGTAAAGGAATTGACCCATACGTAGGCCCTGTTTATAGAAATCAGCCCAGGGCTTTATTAAGAACTATGGACGATGATGGCGGCGCTATGTCGGCCTGGTATATTTTCGCGGCAGCAGGTTTATATCCTGCTCTGGTAGGCAAGCCGGTGTATTACATTCATGTACCTCAGTTTCAAAAGGTAGAATGGCTCGTATCACCCCAAAAGCATTTTAGCATAGAAATAAAAAACTACAACCCGCGGCATAAATACATTAAAAATCTATTGCTGAACGGCCGCCCCTATCTCAAAAATCATCTTACACATGCTGATATTTTAAGAGGAGGGCGTTTGGTTATAGAAACAACCGGCAGCGCCGGCGAAGCCCGTACAGGTATGGAAATATGGCGCAGCAGTTATCAGTAAACAACAAAAGCATTTTTGAAAAACGATTTATAATGATGTTAAAAACAATCTCACTGTCGTTGGCCGCTCTTTTAGCTGGCAATTTATTGCAGGCACAAACCAGCAATCCTGTGCAATATGTAAACCCGTTGATAGGTACGGCAAAAATGGGACATACTTATCCCGGGGCTACTGTGCCTTTTGGGTCAGTGCAGCTAAGTCCTGATACTGATACCATCCCTTATGCAGGGCCCGACGGAAAATATACAGGCACTGCGTATAAATACTGCGCCGGTTACCAGTATGATGACCCCACTATAGTTGGCTTTAGCCACACCCATTTCAGCGGTACGGGGCATTCTGACTTAGGCGATTTCCTGATCATGCCTACTACCGGCAAACTGCAGCTCAATCCCGGAACAGCCGACAAGCCCGAGACGGGCTATCGCAGCCGCTTTAGCCACGCCAATGAAGTGGCAACACCTAATTATTATAAAGTACTGCTCGATGATCATAACATAACCGCAGAGCTGACCACCACTACCCGAGTAGGCGTACATCAATATACATTCCCTAAATCAGACGATGCACATATTATCCTTGACCTGATGCATGGTATTTATAATTACGAGGATAAGAATGTATGGACCTTTGTACGTGTAGAGAACGATACATTAATTACAGGCTACAGGCAAACGCATGGCTGGGCAAAGACCAGGACCGTATATTTTGCCATGACTTTTTCAAAGCCCATAGAAAGCTATGGTTACGCGCAGTTTAAAAAACAGGTGTACCAGGGTTTCTGGAGACGGTTCAACGTCAATCAGAATTTTCCTGAAATGATCGGACAAAACCTGAGGGCTTATTTTAATTTCAAAACAGCAGATAATGAAAAAATAAAGATCAAGTTCGCACTTTCGCCCGTAAGCACCACCAATGCTTTGCAAAACCTGCGTACAGAAACACCGGGCTGGGACTTTACCGCTATTAAAGCGCAGGGCCAGCAGCAATGGAACAATGAGCTGAGTAAAATACAGGTAGAAGCGCTGAATAAAGATGACATGATCAATTTCTATACTGCCATGTATCACACTTTCCTGGGGCCAACTGTTTATAACGATGTCAATGGCGAGTATAAAGGATTAGACCAGCAGGTTCACAAAGCAGAGGGATTTACCAACTACACTACCTTCTCTCTCTGGGACACTTACCGAACATTGCACCCCTTCTTCAATCTTGTTCAGCCTGGCAGAAATGCCGATATGATAAAAAGCATGCTGGCACACCAGCAGCAAAGCGTGCATGGCATGCTGCCCGTATGGAGCCATTATGCCAACGAGAACTGGTGCATGAGCGGCTATCATGCCGTTCCCGTAATTGCAGATGCCATTGTAAAAGGAGTCAAAGGTTTTGATTATAACAAAGCGTTAGACGCCTGCATAGCTACAGCCAATGTAAAATGTTATGACGGACTGGAAGACTATATCAAACTTGGATATGTTCCCGACGATAAAAGGGGGAACTCCGTTTCTACAACATTAGAATATGCTTTCGATGACTGGAGCATTGCCATGGCTGCCCAGAAGCTGGGCCGAACCGCCGTGTATGAAACCTTTATCAAGCGATCTCAAAACTGGAAGAACGTATATGACGCTTCCATTGGCTATATGCGCCCCCGCCTGAGCGATGGCAGTTTTAAAAAAGATTTTGATGTGCTCTCCACGCACGGACAAGGGTTCATTGAAGGCAATGCCTGGAACTTCAGCCTCTTTGTTCCGCAGAATCCTGAAGAAATGATAGCGGCAATGG
>DAOLFI010000209.1:0-6195 GCA_035326385.1 Niabella sp. | reverse complement strand
TTAAGCGGTCCTGCGTAGATACAATCGTTTCCTCATCGGGCTGAAGAGAAATACATCCTACGCAATTGGCATTACAGGCCGGCGAGGCGGGTACGGGGCATTCCCATCGGCCCATGAAATAATTACGTGCGGCAGGACAGTGGTAAGTAAGTGCACAATTCTCTGCCAGGTGCTTCACCAGCCGGTTGTGCGGATAAGCGCCCACTAAGTAATCTACACCATGCGTTACCTTGTTAGCGTCAAATCCGTGGCATTCCTGCCTTATATCCTGTTCAATTCTTGTAGCAGGTACATAAAATTTTTCATTATGCCAGCCAACTGCTGTATAACAAAATAGCGGCAGGGTGGGTGCATCCGGTGCGGTTTCATAAGCCGACAGGTAAAAGCCTGTATGAGCAGGAGGAATGAAAGCCGCTACCGCCCAGCCTTTCTCACAAAGGCGCATTTCACCGGTTTGTACGTCTATACCAATACCACGGCGGCCGGGCAGTTCATACAAAGAGCCGCCCTCAGGTAATGCTATCCACTCATCTTCAGGTACAGGCATAGCATCCCAGCCGGTACGGCCGGTTACATAAAGAGAAGTGTCTTCAAAAATATTACCTTTCCCGTCAGAATATAAAATATACGGTGATGATAGTAATGACATGAGAGTGATTTATTTGTGAATAGTAAATGGTGAGTAGTGAATTGACTGTTAACTATTGACCATTCACCATTAACTGTTTCCTGCAAAAGTCGTTAAATTCAGCTTCATTTATCTCTTTATCTGCATATTCAATCAAATGCTGGTAAATTTTATTGTTTTTCATATCTATGGTTAAAACATCATCTTTCAGAACTATATTGCTGATATCCTGCCACGCTACCTTTTTTTCAGGAAAGGAAGGGTACATTACCCGGGATGTATCTGCAGCTATTACCATCCTCCTTTTAGATATCATATACAGTACCCATAAAAAAATGTCAAGTAATAATAAATAGGTATAACCCATGCTCAACCAGAATATACCACCTATTAAGATGAGCATACCTATGGATTGCAGGGTACCCTTCTTTTTGTACCGGTATACATCCCATATAATAATAAGGACAACAGCTATAGCCGCAGGCGCTATATTAAAAGTTTTTGTTCCCGTAAACGGCTGCGCCAGAAACAGGCCCAGGAGATTTAATATAATAATACCATAAGCAAATACCTGGTAGGTGACTATCTTTTTATTGGGAATGATAAACTGGTACATGCTTTATAATAATAAACTAAAATTTTATATAAATACATTAAAATATTAATTATTAATTTATTGACATTTTTATATGTAATTTTTATTTATATAATAATTGCTTTATAGTTACTGGCCTGCCAGTATATTACACAATTTAAATAATACTCTTGCACCAACATTAGCATTCCATTCTGTGTCGCCAAAGCCTACTTCTACAAGGTCAAAACCTATGATCTGCCTGCCGGTTTTTAATATTTCGTGGAACAGATAAAAAACCATTTCGAGTTCAAATCCTCCGGGAACAGGAGTGCCTGTGTTGGGACAAAGCTTGGGATCAAGCCCGTCAATGTCAAAGCTGATATGTACTTTTTGAGGTAACCTGCTAATCAGCTCGTCTGCAATATTTTTAAAAGTATCCCCGGCAAACATTCTTTCTTTCATAGCCTGATCAAAGTAAGGAATAACTCTCCCGTTACTGTTTTGAATGTATTCCCACTCATCCTGACTTATATCCCTTAGACCTAATTGTACAATACTCCTGATCTGTGGTATTTCGGTAAGTGCATTATACATAATGCTGGCATGGGAATAGGTAAAGCCTTCGTAAGCCTTTTTAAGATCGCAATGCGCATCTATTTGCAGAATGCCGTAGTCTTCATGCTTTTCTGCCAGTGCTTTGTACAGCCCCAGCGGGGTACTGTGGTCGCCACCCAATAGCCCTAACAATTTGCCATTATCTAAATAAGCTTTTGCCTGCTTGTACACCCAGTCGTTCAGGTAAATGCCACCATCATTAATTTCTTTAATGGTCTTGCACATAAATTGGTTAGCCTGAAGCTCTTCACCGCGGGAGATATAGTCTATATATAGTTCGGCTTCTCTTCTTAAATAGGCGCTTTTGAGCTGCAGTTGCTTATCGGTAGGCGTTATATAGAAGCCTCTTTTCCAGGTATCAGGAAACTGGGGATCGTACAAATCCACCTGCAGGCTGGCTTTACAGATAGTTTCAGGAGCTTTTGCGGTTCCTGAACCATAACTTACCGTAACTTCCCAAGGTACGCTGATGATGACCAAGTCGGCATTCTCTTCGGTGCTGGGCAGCCCGAAAATATTATTTTCGGGATTGCTTACTGCGTTCTGATCGAAATTTTTTAAGTCTAACATCGCTCAAAAAATATTTAAAAGGCATGCAAGATACACCGTTTATATTAAAAAGCTGTCAGGAAGCAAGAAGCATAAAATACAAAGCTGTTCATTTCTAAACCAAATAAGCAATGGATATCTTTTTAAAATGCTCTTCAGTTTGATATCTTTGAACCATCTGTTACAAAAACAGGGGAAATGTGCGAAAAACTTATTTAAGAAAATATCATAGCTTTCTAAGGTTTAAACGAGATTTTACCCGCTATAGCATTAAAAAGGTAAAAAGCTATGAGATACTGCTTTACTGGCTCAAAAGCCACATGAACAGAACACAATTCCTCATTCTTTCGGGTATTTTGGTGGGGTGTACAGCAGGCCTTGCCGGTGTTGCGCTCAAGATCCTTGTTCATTATATCCACTACCTCATCACTCATAAAATACACTTCGGATACCAGGTCTTTTTTTATATTATATTTCCCTTTTTGGGTATTGTGCTTACCACGGCAATTGTATTGACTTTTTTTAAAGGTCAGGACCGAAAAGGCACCGGTGCTATTCTTTATGAAATTGCCCGCAATTCAAGTATTGTTTCTCCTGTAAAAATGTATTCACAGGTAATACAGAGCGCCGTAACTGTAGCGTTGGGTGGCTCAGCGGGCCTGGAAAGTCCTATTGCCGTTACAGGATCGGCTATAGGGTCAAATTTTGCTCAAACCTATAAGCTGAATTATAAAGAAAGAACTTTGCTGTTAGCGGCGGGAGCTACAGCAGGCATTGCATCTGCATTTAATGCCCCTATAGCAGGGATGATGTTTGCGTTTGAAATACTACTGACAGGCGTGGTTTTTTCAGACTTTGTTCCTTTAGTTGTAGCAGCTGTTTGCGGCAGCCTGGTGTCGAAAATAATATTACAGGAGGATGTATTATTTCGTTTCCATACCCGTGAACCGTTTAATTATAATAACATTCTTTTTTACCTCGCATTAGGCCTGCTTACTGCATTGTATGCAAGGTATTTCGTTGTGGTAGCTCAAAAAGTGGAGCATTTCATAAAAAGTCTTCATCTTTCAAAGATGAAACGGGCTATGGCCGGAGGGGCGGCGCTCTCTTTATTATGTGTGTTCCTGCCCCCGCTTTTTTGGTGAAGGTTATGATGTGATCAAGTCCTTTACCAACGGTCATGTTCAGTTTGTAATTAACAATAGCTTCTTTCGCTACTTTGAGTTTAAGGAATGGTCGATTATTGTTTTCCTGGCGCTTATTTGTCTCCTTAAAGCGTTTGCAACACCTATTACTATCTTTAGTGGTGGTAACGGGGGTAATTTTGCGCCTTCTTTATTTGCCGGTGGTACATTAGGCTATCTTTTTGCCCAGGTCTGCAAGCTCATCGGATTGAGCAATGTGCCGGAGACCAACCTGGTGCTGGCAGGTATGGCCGGTGTAATGAGCGGTGTTTTGTATGCGCCCCTTACTGCTATATTCCTGATTGCTGAATCCAGTTTCGGGTATGACCTGTTTATCCCGTTAATGATTGTATCCGTAATCTCTTACCTCGTGGCTAAGCGCTTTTCGCCGGTATCTCCCGACCTAAAAAAACTGGCAGATGAAGGGAAGATTTTTACTCATGAACATGACAGGAACCTTATTACAAGGCTCCAGGTAACTGACGTGATTGATAAAGACCCGCAGGTTATTTTGACAGATGCGCCTATAAGTAAACTGCTGGGTATGGTAAAAACGGGAAGCAAGAATGTTTTTGCCGTTATGGATATTTCCGGCAAATTTTCAGGTATGATAACGATAGATGATTTAAGGCCTGTAATTTTTGCCGCTGATCCTGAGTCCTTTAGTATTTCCGGTCTTATGAAAACGCCTCCTGCAATAGTGTATGAACAGGAAGATATGCTGGAGGTTGTTGAAAAGTTTGATAAAACAGATGCCTGGCATTTGCCGGTACTCAATGCGCAGGAAAAGTTTATCGGCTTTATATCCAAACCAACGATTCTTATTAACTACCGCAAACAGTTGCAGACTTACTCGGAATAATAGTAGATTTACAGGTTCAACCTATTCTATTTACTATACAGGACTTTGATTTAGCAGGATATGAATACATTGTTTATTAAAAATATGGTCTGTAACCGTTGCATTATGGTAGTTCAGCATGAGCTTGACAAGCTGGGTATAAAGGCCACAAATATAAAGCTGGGCGAAGTAACTCTTGAAAAAGAACTTACATCTAAAGAAAGGAATGCTTTGGGCGAAGCCCTTGTACCATTAGGGTTTCAGGTGATTGACGATAAAAAAAGCCGCATTATAGAAAAGATCAAAAATGTGATTATTGACCTGGTACATCATCAGGATAACAACACCAAAACCAACCTTTCAGAAGTGTTAAGCAGTGAATTACATCATGATTATAACTACCTCTCCAGTCTCTTTTCAGAGGTTGAAGGTACAACCATTGAAAAGTATTTTATTGCCCAGAAGATTGAAAAGGTAAAGGAATTACTGGTATATGATGAATTGTCTCTAAGTGAAATTGCTTTTCAGCTCAACTATTCAAGTGTCGCCTATTTAAGCAACCAGTTCAAAAAAGTAACCGGACTTACCCCCAGCCATTTTAAGCAAATAAAAGCGGATAAAAGAAAGCCTTTGGACGAAGTGTAAATCCAACTTACAGGTTTCATAAAATAAATTCCTGGTAATTTCTCTTTGAAATAAGCATTGTTTTGAAGTGCTTCAAAATTTCTGTTTCCAACTGACGAGCTACGACTTTTGCGAGAATATTCGCAGATATAATAAACTTTTTGCGATTTAATTCGCAAAAAATCTAAATATTGAAGATGATATTGCCAGACCGTAAGCAAATGAACCTTCAGTAAATCTTACAAATCAATCCCATAATTACACAATAACAGGCACTGATACTATCGCCAACTTTGTACTGCAGAATAAAGCAATAGAAATATGGCGACAAATAATAATAAAGAAATTGTTTATATCCCTTTGGAAAACGTAGAAAGCGAACACTGTGCATTAATCGTTGAAAAAGGTCTGGCGCAGGTAAAAGGCATTGAAAGCCACCAGGTAGAAATGAACAATCGCAGGGCTGCTGTCACCGTAGCCGATAATGAGGTAATAGGAGCGGCTGTAAAGTCAATTAAAGATTTAGGATACGGCGTTCCTACCATTAAAAAGTCTTTTCCGGTATTAGGTATGACCTGTGCCTCCTGTGCAGGAAGTGCTGAAAGCATTGTCAAACATGCTCGGGGAGTGGTCAATGCATCTGTAAATTTTGCTACAGGTAATCTTACAGTGGAGTACCTGCCCAATATGACCAGTGCTGCCCAACTGCAAAAAGCGGTTCAGGCAGTTGGTTACGATCTGTTGATTGAAAATGAAACACTGCAGCAGGAAACATTAGAAGCTATCCACAGCAAGAAATTCAGGACATTAAAAAACAAAACCATTTGGGCAATTATATTATCATTACCGGTAGTGATAATTGGTATGTTCTTTATGAATATGCCTTATGCAAACCTGGTAATGTGGCTGCTTTCTACACCTGTTGTGTTATGGTTGGGAAGGGATTTTTTTATCAATGCCTGGAAACAGGCGAAACACCGTTCTGCCAATATGGATACATTGGTAGCATTGAGCACGGGTATAGCTTATCTGTTCAGTGTATTCAATATGTTGTTTGCAGACTTCTGGCACCAGCGTGGATTACACGCCCATGTTTATTTTGAAGCAGCAGCCGTTATTATCGCATTTATCCTGTTAGGGAAGCTGTTAGAAGAAAAAGCCAAAGGCAATACATCTT
>DAOLFI010000208.1:0-6204 GCA_035326385.1 Niabella sp. | reverse complement strand
ACGCTTATCCTAATAAAGATACGCAATTTTTTGATTTTACTTTCACATCCGTGTTACTACTAAAACACTTTTAGAGGCACTATTAAAAATAAAAATCCGGCAACCATATTGCTATGATCTGCCGGATATAACCAACACTAACACCTTCATTAATCCCCTTGCTCTGCCTTCATATCTTTTTTGCTTTTTATATATTCAAAAACTTCTGATTTCAGAAAATACACTCTACCTTCCTGTTTATGGTAAGGCAACCCCTGTTTCATCCAGGCGTGAAGCGTAACGAGTGAGATATCATCAAGGTGCTTTACTATTTGTTTCCGCGATAATAAAGGTTCCTCATTTTCAGATTCATTCTGGGGTAATGCAGCCATTTGGAAATATTCACAAATGGCTTCTTTTATCCACTGTTTGATCTCTTTCTCTCCTGGAATTAATATACTCTCCATACTCCTTATCCATTTACTTCTCCAACTTTACCAGATAAACCAAACTGCCTAAAATTGGGCTATATGAGGGTACATATTTTATGTATCCATACATCTCCAATTCCTTCATACATTTATGGTATGTGGTTCTTCCGATCTTTGCTACCTGCCGTAATCGAGCCTGCACCACTGGGACAGGGCGTTTTCCGCCTTGTATGCACCATTCCTGGAATAGAGCTATATACAGAGCAACATGGTAAGGCCCCATCCGGGGATCACTACTGGCCGTTATAAAAAAGCTTATCAATTGCTTCAAAAACATTTTTCACTGCTTTTATAATTATTAATATTAGGTCACCTGGATAATTCCTGCTCGCGCGAGTCTTTGCCTAAGTTTGGCATTTTATCTATAACTTCCTTTAAAGCATACGCTTTCCGCATATCCGGCTCTATTGCACATTGGATCTCCTTTTGCAAATCAGCTATAGGGTAGACCTTATAAGTTATGTCGGGAGAGGTATTTTCATAAGCAAAATTATGAGCTTCTGTAGCCGTAGAAAATCCAATAAATCGCTTTTCCGGTATTGCTAAGGCATCGCTTTCAAAAGCAATGAAACGATCCCCATTGCTTTGCATTACACCAAGTATCTGCTGCACTTCAGCAATATCTCTTTTCATTATATCTCCGTTGAGTACGCTATTTAACAGCTCAGGATTGTACAAAAAGGACGGTGCTAACATTCCATATTCTGGTACATGCTGTTCCCACAGCTTTTTTGCTTCCTCAAGACCTCCTTCCAGCTTTGATAATAATTTGAGCTCTGCCGTTATTTCACTGATCTCATAATGGCCACTACGCCATACCCTGGGATCATCTGAATAATCGTAACCCCAATCCGCTTTAGCCATTTTGGTAGACAAATAACTTACAAACGTATCTCTTACCTCTTGTTCATCAAGTGTTTTTACCACTTTATCCATGATAGTTAATTTATAGACTCATCACTTTTTGTTATTAAAAAATCAGGTCACCTTGACAACCCGGGTCTTTCACGGCTTTTGTCCTCATTTGACAATCTTTCTGCCATTTCTTTTAATACCTGCCCTTTCACTATTTCCGGGTCTGATGAGCATTGCAGCTCCTTTTGTAAATCAGCTATTGCAGCGACTATAAACATTCGCCCGGCAGCAACATATTCATACGCGAAACTGTGAGCCTCTGTTGCCGTGGGAAATCCCATAAATCGCTCCCTTGGAATTACTTTAATATCACCCTCAAATACCACAAAACGATCTCCGTTTTTTTGCATCCTATTAAAAATCTCCTGGGTTTCAGAAATATCCTTTCTTAAAAGTGATCCGCCAAATACATTATTTAACACTTCGTGACTAATAAAAAATGCTGGTGCATGTGGTGAATACTTGGGAGCATGCTGTTTCCAAAGTCTCTTGGCTTCGGCAATTCCTTCGTCCAGCTTAGCCAACATTGTAAGTTCAGCCTTTATTCCTTCAATATCAAAGCTACCTCTGCGCCAGGCTTTAAGATCATCGAGATCATCATACTCCCAATCCGCTTTAGCCATTTTATCGGACAGATAACTTACAAATGCATTTCTAATCTCCTGCTCATTCAACGTCCCAATTTCTTTATCCATGATAATTAGTTTTATTTTATCTTGACAATTGTCTGTTATGTGATGCCAATTCCTGGCTATTTTCAAGCAACGTTTTTCGCTGCATTTCCTCTACAATGTCAAGCAATTGACTTATTTCTTTCTGCATATTGATCAGATGAATCCTTTCGCTGTTGCTAAGTAACTGATCCATTCCATTTTCAATAGCCTTAATGGAGCGTACTGCATAATAGTGATCATGGGCCGTTGTCTTGTCATAAGCATGTTCATGGGCTTCAAAGGCGGTTTTGAACACTGTAAAGTCTTCCTTTGTTAAACCTTGCTTTCCCGCCTCGAAAGACACAAAACGATTCCCGTTTGCCATTTCTACACGCAGCATATTCCTTATTTCTTCCACATCTTCCCTGTACACGGCTCCATTTGACATAAAACTTCATTTTACCATTAATACTATTTTGGCATTGTCCAATCCAGCTATTGTAAGCCTGCCTCGAATCATCGTTGCATGAACCATTTGTCGAAATCGGCAGGAGGGTATAAATCTGAATTATACATCACCGTTCCATATCAAATCCTTTTGACTGTTTCATAGCGGCTTTCTGCTCTATCTCAATGACTTTACCCTCCAGTATGTGCTTTACGTCCTTTTCCAGCGAACTCATTGAACAGAGCATATAAAAACCATTGGCAGTTGGGGCCATAAATATGTGCTTGGTCGCCTCAAAAGGAGTTTTATAAAAGCCTATATCTTTTTCTAAAAGGTTATCTCCTTTGATCTGTATTGCAGCAAATCTGTTGCCCAGCTCTCTTTCCTTGCCCAGCCTGTTACCGAACGCTTCTATTTCCGACTTCTCAATACCTTTAAAAATGTCGTTGTCCATAATTACGCAATGGATTAATGCATTTTAAATACCTGCCGCATAAAATCACTTGCGCCTGCTCCGCTGGCAACACTCCAATCAGTGATGGCGCCACTGATATCAATGGCAGTGACAGCAATCCACTTCCCCACTCTTTCAAAAAGTCCCTGCTTACGGTCTTCTTTGGCAACAGCCATAGAAGTTATAAATCCATTTGAATTATTGTATCTGAGCAGTGCATTGTGATCGTATCTGCCCGCCAACTCCGGCTCCTGTATCCACCTGTACCCAGAGTACCTGGCTATGGAGGCAGCTTTTAAAACAGCTTCCTTATCTGAAGCAGGCAGATCACTTTGCAGCACTCTTTCTCAAAACTTTTGATGGCTTTTTTCAATTTCGGATAAGTACAACTATCTGCTGAAGCATCCGTTATTACTTTAATAAGAAGGATCAATCTTGCTTTTACCGAATCACTCCATCTGGATGCGTTTATGAATTGGTGGATATCTGTAGCCGCTGCTGTTACAACCTGCGGGATTGCATCCAGATGCCGCTCCGGCAATTCCGGCCAGTTTTTCATGCGATAGAATTTCCGGATATAATTACAGGTGCTGGCAAAACCAATACAGCCACCGGCCTTTCTTTGCTGTTCGATAGAATCAAGTATTACATTGTGCCAGTAACCAAAGTCATCATAAGGGTTCTGCAAATTTGCAAGCTCGTTGTCTGATACCGCTGGTACGGGCTGCTTACTTTCATTTTTTTTACAACCAGTTGAAAAAAGGGTAAGTATCACGCACGCGATTATAATAGATTGAAATATTAGTTTCATCTTGTTGATTTATAGAGTGTAAAAATCTTTTATGGGTAACTATGTAAACAGAATAATAGCTGTTCGTTTTAATTAACGCAGCCGATGTGCTCTAAGGAAAAAGCTGCTTTTTATGGGCAAAACGATCATGCGCCCCCCGCTTTCATCGCTTGCCTGCACAATTAGCCGCTGATTCTTTGGTACTGTGAATGCTTTAAAGCTAACAGGCCATACGGTTGATGATCTATCTTTTACGCGGTATAGTGAAGGCATAAATATTGGAAAAACTTCAGTTTCATTTAGAGCGGTACGTTTCACCCGTTTTTTGTCCCGAAGGAAAAAACGCAGATATGCCGGTTGAAAGTCTACTTGCGATTGATTTTTTATTTCGAGTTTCAACCACAAATTTTCTTCAGTATAAAAGATACCGTTAAGCTGCAAGCGAAGAGCCTGGTCATATTGTTTCAAATACATAAATGAAGGTTTTGCCGCAACCTGTAAGGCTTCCTGTTCAAGTTGTTTTATGCCTGGAAGATCGGCGAGCTGTACCGGTTTATCCGCTGCAAAATTGATGTTCAGGTTGGGTGGATTATCGGCATAGCTAAGAACAAATGAGTAGAATTTGCCATCTGCTGTTACCACAGAAATATTTGTGGGTGTAAACTGTTCGGTGCCCGCTTTGAGTTGCAAAATGTTCTCAACACCTTTGGCTTTCTGGGCGACCACTGCATCGCTACCAATATCAACGCTTTTTACTGTATAAGGAAAGATCAGGTTAGTAGTCTGATGATAGCTGACTGCTATTTCATAAGGTGCAATAGTTGTTACCGGTATCTCATTACTCTGTGCAACACCAGTTTTAACTGCAAAAAGAAAAAAGATTCCCATTAACCGGGACACACATAATCTGTTCATCACTTGAAAATTTAAAAGAGTAAAAAAAAGTTGTTTTTGTGTTTAAAAGAGCTGACCGCGTTGTTGTAAAGCAAGGCTAACACGTTTTCGGTGGCTACTGATAAGGACAGCCGCTACCAGAAAAGAGCCACTTCCATAGATATTGTCCAATAAAGTATCTCGGCATTGCTGTATGTGCGGATTAAAAGAATTACTTATCCCTTTGATTATCGTCTTTGAGCAATACAGGGTAACCGGCTGCCAGCGTAACCCGTACCAGCTTAGCACTTCGGCCTACCAGGTTCTGCGCCATATTTAATCCTGCCGTTGCCATCTGCGCACCAAATGAAGGATCAAGTGTACCCAATGTACCAATGCCTTGTACGGATTGTGCAGCAGACTTTTTAGCAACATCCCTTGTAATGGCTCCCGGAATGTTTACCCCTGCGAGACCATCCTTTTTATCATAGACCGTTAACGCAACAGGTAATATTCTATTATTGTACCCAACAGATGAAATTGCAATTTGTAAACGTTCGCCGTTCAAAGAAGCTTTGCCATATACAAAATGGTTTTTAGGCACTTTAATACCAGCAATATATACGTCTTCCATCAAACGCATTTTTACTGTTGCCCCGCTTACCAGCGTTTGCGTTTCCGGTATGACTGCGGGTATTGCAGGGCGGGATTGTATTTGCGCAACCCCGTTTTCCAAAGAGTAAAACCTATTACTGTTTATATAGGACTGGAAAGCACCTGGCAAAGTATCGCCGTTGTACCGACTTACCATTGCCGCAAAATCTTGCCGCGGTTCCAGCCGGGAGATCACATTTTCCGGAGGGGCTTCCAAAGCAAATGCCTGCTTTTTATTCTGCTCTGACTGCTGCCGAAGCTTTTCTTGCACTCGCTCGGGATTTTGTATGTCCATTATTTTCCCGAGCATATCATTTAGCTGGTTTAATTCTGCATCAGGCTCCCTATTACTTTGCATTTGCTGCATCATATTTTCTAATCGCTCAATATCAGGATTGACAGAAGATACAGGTCGATGCTGTTCCAACATCTCACTTTCCGGCTCCCTGTTGAGTTCACGTTGCAGCCTTTCCAGCTTCTGATATACTTTTCGCTCGTTGCGATCCGGCTTATTGAAGTTTTCAGATGACGGAGTGCCATACTGTATTTCTGCAAAATCTGCTTCTGATACACCATCCATACTAAGCTCTTCATCCTCTTCTTCTCCGAACGATTGGAAGAACGGATCGTTGCGCATTTGTGATTTTAGCTTTGCGGAATCCTTATCTGCCTGTTCATAATACCTTAACTTGTTCCAGTTACTGTCTTTTGCAGGTGCAGCAGCGGGCAGGTCAGGATTGAGGCCTTGATAGGCAGTTACTGCCGATCCAGCCTTTGCATTGCCCACCAGGCCCGTTGTCCACAAGAACAGTATTAAAAAAGGTACTATTAACGCGGGTGCTATTAATAAAAATTTCCGTTGCCGCATGAATTTATTTGAGTGCTGCGGTCTTTCTTCATTTGTTTTTTCCATCTTCACTTGTTTTTATTTGTAATTGATATGCTTG
>DAOLFI010000207.1:0-6208 GCA_035326385.1 Niabella sp. | reverse complement strand
GGGTGGACAGAGTTACTGGCGATATAACTGGAAGGCAGGTGTTACCTACAGGTTCCTGTTAAAGGGGGAGCCGGATGGGAATAATAACACTATTTATACAGCTTATTTCTTTACACCCGAAACCAATAGCTGGAACCTGGTGGCATCATTCAAACGCCCGCAAACCAATACTTACCTGAAGCGTTTCCATTCTTTCTTAGAGAATTTTAGTCCTAATGAAGGGGATAAGGAAAGAAAAGTATTATTTAACAACCAGTGGGTGGGCGATATAAACGGTAACTGGACCGAGCTGACAAAAGCCGTGTTTACTTATGATAATACAGCAGCCAAAGGATACCGGATGGATTATGCCGGTGGCCTCGAGGGCCAAAGCTTTTATTTGAAAAATTGCGGCTTTTTTAAAGATTATACGCCTTACAGAACGCCGTTCACAAGAAATGCAACCAACAGGAAACGTTCGGTTGACCTGGAAAAGCTGCCATAAGATTTGCAGTTTTACTTTTAAGTATCTGCTGGCGTATGTTATAGATAATCTATCCCGGCCTATACGCGCCGCCATAAAGCTCCTTTGTACCGGAAAGGTTTGAGTTGTATATAATACAGTTCTGAACTTACTTCAAAATCGAACTCCAGGGTATAATTTTCTTTAAGCTGATTGTCTAATTTCTCTTTGTTAAAAAAAGTACAGGGATATGATGCTTCAATTCCATAAAAAACCGGTGGCACATATTGGATCGTAATACGGTCTCTATTTTCATTGTTATAGGCAATCAGGTCCAGCATCAGATAAGGTATTTCAAAACGCTGCAGATCTTTGAGAGTTTCATAAGGTTTTTCGAGGTATTGCAGGGAGCTGGAAAATAATAACAGATTAGCTTCGGGAAATTGTTGCAGGCATTCTTCTACAGTATGAAAAAATTTCAGATGCCCGTCTTCAAACTCTTTTTTACCGATATCAACAAAATGTGATTGCTCTACGATGCACCAATTGAGGGTTTCTAAATGCGACAGGTAAGCAATATTCTGATAATAAGAAGTACCCAAAGAACCACCAAAATCAATAACCGTAAGCTTATTGCCATTTCGCGATGCTACTAATAACAGCGCACTAAGTAGGTTCATATTCACTAGCACTTCGTCATATATAATACCATCTCTTTCATAAGCTACTTCTCCATTTTTAACAAGCCGGGTGGTTTCTACGATCCGGTTTAAAATATGGTTCTCATCATAACCCCTGGTTTGGGATTTAGCAATTTCATAAGATGGGTAATCTCCTTTCCAGCCGTATTTGAAACTATAATGCTTCAGAGCCTTTGCAATAGGAGGTGCAAACTGTTTAAGTATTGTACGCATAAAAATATGCTTTTGATATTTTAAATTAATTGATCACTAAGCCTTAAATGTTTCGGAAAATAGGGAATTTTTGTAATATATATAGTATTGGACACAAATTGGGATTATTCTGTTCCAGGTTTATACGTTTTGTTGGGTCTCAGCTTCTTACTATTAGCTTTATTTTATTCCTGTAGTCCCAGCCAGTTATGGTAAGATTTGCAGATAGCACAATTGTGTGAAGCGAACCTGCCCGATGGTAGTTAAGGACGCCTTACACGTTTATTTTATTACCTAAAGGAGATGTATATACGCACTTTAGGAAAGGAAAAAATTTCAGAAAATCTGCAGCCTGTTTTAAAGCTACCGGTTAAAACCTGATTTTTGTGCGGAGTTTATAGGTGGTTTATTCAGTCCTTTTTATTTGTCTTTAAGTGCTCCAGGAACTGGGTAGGCGACATGCCAAACTGTTTGCTGAAGTCTCTTGAAAAATTGGATTGTATGCTATAACCTACCATCATAGCCACTTCGTTAATACGCATATCTCCTTCGGCAAGTATTTCTGCTGCCCTTTTAAGACGGGTTACATGTATCAGTTCGTTAGGTGTAAGATCTGACAGCCCCTTGATCTTCCTGTATAAAGTAGGCCGGCTCATGTTCATTAACCGGGAAAGCTCGTCTACGTTTAAATCAAAATCGGAAATATTATCATATATAACTTTGTCCAGGTGGGCTATAAATTCTTTATCTGTTGCAGAAATATTGATCCCTTTTAGATGGGAAACAGGAGACCTGGTAAAATACTCCCTGATGATTTTCCTGTTGTTAAGTATGCTTTTTATCTGGGCCAACAGGTATTCCATTGCGAAAGGCTTTTCAATATATACATCGGCGCCGGTTTCAAGCCCTTCTATTTTAGCGTTCAGCGCATTTTTTGCTGTGAGAAAAACAACGGGGATATGACTGTATTGAATATCTGTCTTGATTCTTTTGCATAATGCAATACCGTCCATTACCGGCATCATAATATCTGTGATCACTAACTGTACATTATTGCTGTCTATAACATCCAGGGCTTCCGACCCGTTTGTAGCTTTCAGAATAGTATAGTTTGTGTTGAGTTCTTTATTGAGGTAGGCCAGTATTTCTTTATTGTCTTCTACAAGCAGAATAACAGGCTTTACTGTTTCGGCCATATTGTCGGCTGTTTCGTAGTCCTCTTCCATGTCGCTGCTTTCATCAGGCAATGAGGTGAGGTCTAATGCCTGGCTCTGCAATATCGGAATGGACAGGAGGAAGAGATTTTTGTGCGCCTCTTCTGTTATAATTAGCGATAAAGTTCCTTTATGCAATTCTGCCAGTGAGCGGGAGAGAGGCAACCCAATGCCGGTTCCTGTGTCTTTGTCTGATTCATTCATACGGTAAAAGGGCTCAAATACCTTTTTCTTTTTATCAGCAGGTATTTTATTACCGTCATTTCTGAATTCAACATTAAACATAATATCGTCACTGTTAAATGGCAGCAGCTTAATAGTCACTTCTGAAGCTGCATATTTAATAGCATTATGAATCAAATTGGTAAATATTTTTTTCAGCGCTTCTTCATCAACTGTAGCTGTAAGGCTCATCCTTGGCATCATGAGCTCATATTTCAGTGATTTATCCCTTGCCAGGTATTTCAGGTCGTTAAACACTTCGCTTAAAAGCGCGTTAATGTCTGTTTTAGTAAATGTAAGACTCATATTATCAGTTTCTGCTTTTCTAAAATCTAATAATTGATTGGTAAGCTGTATAAGGCGCGATGTATTCTTTTGCATCAGGGTGAGGTTACTGCTGGTTTCTTTATCGGCAAATTTTTGGGTGATTATTATTTTGTCGAGCGGCATTTTTATAAGTGTCAGTGGCGTTCGTATTTCATGGGCCAGGTTAGTGAAAAACTCTAACTTAAGATTGTAGATTTCCCGCTCTTTTTTTCGTTCATAGATATCCATACGTCGTGTATTATTAGCCTTCATTAAAAGCAGGTAATATCTTAAAACAAGAAAGGTTACCGTTCCAATTCCCAATACATAAAAAATGTATGCCCATGCGGATGACCACCAGGGCGATGCGACCAGGATATTTAATACTGTTTCCCTGGGGTTCCACAAGCCGCTGTTGTTGGCTCCTTTGATCTTAAACCGGTAAGAACCGGGAGGCAATTTGTTATAGTAAATCCTTTGATGGCCGGTAAAGCTGCTCCAGTCTTTATCATAGCCTTCCATTATATAGCTATAGGTATTACTTTCAGGAGATATGAAGCTCAAAGCAGCTATATCAAAACTAAGGTTAGCACTGTCATAAGGTAAGCGCAGGGTCTGCGTATATAAAACAGATTGCTTCAGCAGGCTGGAAGCACTAATAACCGGTTCTTTATTATTGACCAATAAATTGGTAATATACACCGGTGGAACATAATTATTTTTGATAAATGCGGAAGGTTTAAAGCTGATCATTCCTCTTATAGTGCCAAAAAACAGCCTGCCGTCATTGTCTTTATAAGAAGAGTTATAATTAAACTGTTCTGTAGGTAACCCGTCTGTAGCCTTGTAAATGGTCATTTTACCTGATTGTGGATGTAAGCGGATCAATCCTTTTGCAGAGGATATCCACAAATTGTGATTTTTATCTTCTTCTACGCGGTATATCTGGTTGTCCGGAAGGCCGTCATCTATTGTATAATTGATAAACTTCCCGCTGCGCTCATATTTACTTATACCACCTTCTGTACAGAACCAAAAATTTCCCTGATAATCTTCGTAGAGGCCGTTTACATAATTATTCAACAGGGAATTCCTGTTGCCGGTTTCCGACCGCAGGTTTTTAAGGGCGCCTGTATTGGGGTTGAGCAGATAAACGCCATTACCATAGGTTGCTATCCACAACAGGCCATCGCTGCCTTCACGCATACTTTGCACCTGGAAGTTGAAATGAGGGAACCGTATAAAACGGTCGTTTTCCCTGTCATATTTAAACATCCCGTTCCATGTGGCTACTAAAATGTCGTTAGCTTTTGTCCTGTAAAGGGCCACTATAAAATTCCCGCTTAGGCCATGCTTCTCCTCATCACTATCATAATGCCTCATCACTTTCCCCGTTTTGATATCCATTACATCAAGGCCATGCTCGTAAGTGCCTATCCAGAGCTCGTTATCGCGGGCTGCTAACCCATGAATATTATTGTAAGCTATACTGCCTTTTTTACCATCTGCCTTGTAATGCGTGATTTTTCCGGTAACAGCATCAATCTTATTTAAACCTTCATCTTCGGTGCCCACCCACATATTGCCGTACCTGTCCCTGCATATTTCATGTATTAAATTGCCTGAGATGGAATTGACACCCACATTGGGCATATACTTTTTGAAATTGTTGAGCTGGTCGGAGAAGTAGTTCACGCCCCCAAAGAAGGTGCCCACCCAAATGCCTCCTTCTTTGTCCTTGTAAAAAGAATGGACAAGAGAGTAGGGGTTATGCCGATCCCTCGGAACATGTATGATCTTATTACTATTGATATTGTACACATAAATCCCCGTTTCCGAACCAATCCAGAAGGTACTATCGTTTTGTGCAATGAAAGTGTGCACCTGTATATTTTTAAACGCCGGGCTGCCAGCAAAAATATTTTTCAAATTTTTCCGATGAAGATTTGCTATATAGGCCCTGTTAAAAGTGCCTATCAGCAGCATGCTGTCGTTCAGGCTATAAATATCCTGTATCTGTGTTAGCTGATCAGCCCCTTTAAATGCGGATATCCTGTGAGTTACAGACTTTTTTGTTACCAGGTTAATTTGCTCAATACTGCCATCAGAAAGCGCTGCAAACAATATACGCTGAGTGTTGTTAGTAGCGATGGTCATAACAGATGATTGGGTTTTCCGGTAGTCAACAGCATTTTTATGTGTATCATACCTGTAAAGTGCAAAATCACATATCATCCAGAGATCATTACCAGCTGCTTTTATATACCTTACTTCTCCCGCAGGTATTTTATCAAACAATGAGAAACGTTCCTGCATACTGTTGTAGATATAGGCTCCTTTAGCAGTTCCAGCCCATAAATTGCCCTTACTATCCTCGCACAGGCTGTGCACTGAAGAGCTGCCAATGCTGCCCGCATCGCTTTTTCTATATCTGAAAACCTTAAAATTTTTCCCGTCAAACCGGTTCAGCCCGTTTCTGCTGCCAAACCATAAAAAGCCCTGTTTATCCTGAAAAATACAATTAATAGTGTTGTTTGATAAACCGTTGCTAACCTGGTAGTTTTTAAAATAGAGCGGCTGAGCCTGTAAATAACCCCGTACAAGCAAATAGCAAACAGCGAATATGATGGAGTACTTCTTCAATCATCAACCTTACAGGACTAAAATAATTAATAAAACGGCAAAAAAATCAAATTGAGACACTGTGATATAAAATTGAGATGCTGTGATTGAGCTTAATTATCGGGGTATATGAATTTTGTAAGCAGACGATTGAAATGCGATTGCTTCCTGTTATGTACAGATAGTTGCTGTTTTATCAACAAAGTGTAACAATACATTTCAGCCGCTTTAAAGATTGCTTACAATAAAGCTTGCATAAATACAATTAAAACTCAGGTTATGATCCACAAACCACTATTATTTTTATTATTCAGCTGTTTTTGCCTGCTGATGATACAAACTACTGCATGGGCGCAGATCAGGGAGGTGAAAGGAACCGTTACGGATTCGGCAGGAGCACCGCTTGCGTCTGCATCCGTAAATGTCAAAGACTCAAAAACAGGAACGGTAACCGGTAAAGATGGTTCCTTCTTCCTCAATGTACCTCAAACCGCCACTACTTTAGTTAT